>MEND01000203.1:566-7269 GCA_001768975.1 Bacteroidetes bacterium GWA2_31_9
GAATTTGAAGCAAAATACGATAATGAAAAAAAGGAACAAAAAATTCTTTTACTTGAAAAAAATAATGAATTAAATCAAATTCAAAACAAACGACAAGCACTAATTCGTAATTCATTCATTATTGGTTTTGTGCTAATGATATTACTTGCTTTTACCATTTTTAAAGCATATAGAACGAAAAGAAAAGATAATAATCTTCTACTTTTAAAAAATAATGAAATTCAACAACAAAAAGAAGAAATTCAAACTCAGTCCGAAAATTTAGCACAAGCTAATATTGCAATTACAAATCAGAAAGACAAAATAGAATCGATACATATTGAATTAACTTCTAGCATATTATATGCAAAAAGGATTCAGCAAGCATTACTCCCCGATTTTAAAATATTAGAAATTAATGATAGTAAACAGCCATTTTCTGATTATTTTGTATTATATAAACCTAAAGATGTTGTAAGTGGCGATTTTTACTGGAGTACAAAAATTAATGATTGGTTTATAATATGTGTCGCCGACTGCACAGGGCATGGAGTTCCAGGTGCTTTTATGAGCTTGCTTGGAATTAGCTTCTTGAATGAAATTGTACGAAAAAATGAAGTTACAAAAGCATCAGAAGTTTTAAATAATTTAAGAAATGCAATTATCGATTCTCTCAAACAAACAGGAGAAGTATCATTTGGTTTAACGTCAAATAGCATGAAAGACGGAATGGATATTAGTCTGGTTGCGATAAATACTCAAGCTCAAAGCCCCAAATCCCAAATTCCAAGCTCCAAACTCCAAGAAGAAGAAAGTAAGCAGTTTTCAGTAAGCAGTAAGCAGTCGGCAGACAACTTTACAGAGCTACAGAGTTGCGAAATGCGATGTATTGAGCCTGTCGAAACATTTAAAGAAAAGGAATCCACCAACAATAAAGATTTAAGCTCCAAATCCCAAATTCCAAATTCAAAGGTTCAAGGAAATGATGAATACTTCGACAAGCTCAGTACATCGCAATTGAACATTCGAACAATTGAACATTCGAACCATGAACTACAAACTACAACCGAGCTTGCGAGCTCAACGAAGTTAAACAACAAACAATCTTACCTCGCTCAATGGGCAGGAGCAAATAATCCGCTTTGGATAGTTCGTAGTGAAGTAGATTTGACAACTTTTGAAAAGTTGTCAAATCTTGAAGTTCGTGATACAGATTTTTCAAATTTTAAAAATTTGAAAAATCTTGAGGAACATACGAGCCAGAGGCTCGTGTTACACGAACTCAAACCCGACAAAATGCCAATCGCTATATACGACAAAATGGAAAGCTTTACAAACCACGAATTTCAATTAGAGTCAGGCGATTGCATATATCTTATGTCTGATGGCTACCAAGACCAGTTTGGCGGACTAAACAATAAAAAAGTTCTTTCTAAAAACTTGAAACAAATGCTAATTGCTCATAGCCAATTACCTATGGAAGAACAAAAACAAAAATTAGAAAATACTTTGACAAATTGGATTGGAAATGGAGAACAAATAGACGATATAACAATCTTAGGATTAAAAATTTAATCTTCAAACTTTATATAACATGAAATAGGATAATGATCAGAAAATTTATTGTTATAGACCTTAAAACCTGAAGAAGTAATTTCCTTGCTATGTAAAATAAAATCAATCCTTAAAAAAGGTATTCTTCCTATATAAGTAGAACCAATTCCAGAACTATTTTCACAAAAAGCATCTTTCAAATTTTCCGATATTGTATGGTAAGTGTATGAAACCGGAGTATCGTTAAAATCGCCACATACAATAACTGGATATGGCGATTTATTTATATTTTCAGATATTACATCTGCTTGTATAGCACGCTTTACAAATGATTTTTTTAGTTTTTTAAAAATCCCCATTAATCCTGATATTTGAGTTGAGTCAATTTTAAGCCCCAAGCTATCAATAGTTTCATAGTCAATTTTCACAAAATGAACCGATTGCAAATGATTATTAAAAACTCTTACTGTATCTTTGTTAATCTTAATATCAGTAAATATACATATATTATTGGTTTCCGGGAAACGAATCTCTCCACTGTTAATAATTGGATAACGACTAAATGTTGCAATTCCAAAGTTATGTATTCTATTGGCTTTATAAGTATAAGCATCATGAAAATAATTCAGACCAAATGAATCTGCAAGTATTTCTGTGGTTTGAAATTTATGCGATTCATCATAAAAATACTCCTGCAAACAAAGAATATCTGGTTTTTCATCATCAATATAGTGCATAATAGAATCACGCATCGGAATGTTATGACTCCAATCATATAAATTAAAAACCCGAACATTATATGATAAAAATTTTATCGAACCTTCCTCTTTTTTATTAGAAAAAGAAAATTGAAAAATATCTGTTAAATAAGGGATTCCTGTTAAAAATACTATCAACGAAAATATGAATATCTTTTTTCGGCGTATTATCCAATAAATTAAAAACAATAAATTTACTATTGCTAAATAAGGAAAAATAAAACCCAAAAAAGCTACAAACCACAATGTTTCAGGGCTAATATGTACAGATAAAAATGCTCCGAAATATACTAATGAAAAAAATACACTAATAATTACTAATATTTTATGAAGCTTTTTTCGCATTAATTATTTGCTCATTTTAAATAATTTATCTTTCTCGTCTTTTGAAAGACTATCATAGCCAGATTTAGAAATTTTTTCCAATATTAGGTCAATTTCTGCCTGATTTTTAATCTTTTCTGAATTATATTCAATATCCGAAGTTGGTGGTTTTTTATAGGTTACTCTTACCTTTGGACGAGGTTTGAAAATTGTAAACAGGCTATCAATAAACGCCTCAAAACCTTTAGTAATTACTCTGCCTTTTTTATAGTTTGAAATAAAAACAAAACCAAAAATTGCTCCTCCTATATGTGCAATATGTCCGCCTGCATTGCTCGATGCAATACTAAGCACATCTAATAAAATTGTAGCCAATGCAATGTATTTTAGTTTTACTCTGCCAATAAACATCAGCATAACAGTATAATCGGGTACATAAAATGAAATAGCTGTAACAACTGCAATTACCGATGCCGAAGCTCCAAGTGCTACTGAATTTGAGATAAATGGCGTAAAAACAGGAAATATATTAAAAGCCAAAATATAAAGTAATCCACCCGAAATTCCGCCGAGTAAATAAACACTCAATAGCTTTTTTTGATCAATAAATTCAAGGAATATTTTGCCAAACCAAAACAGCCACAATAAATTAAAAAGAATATGCAAAAACTCATGATGCAAAAACATATATGTAATAAGTGTCCAAGGACGGAAAATTAATTGGTGTATATCTGCTGGAACCGACAGCCACCAAGTAATTGAAAAAGCATTTGAAATACTGGCATTTAACAAATAAAATATAACATCAATTATGTTAACAACTACAAAAATTGCAATGTTTACATAAATAATTTTAGTCAGATAACTACCTGATTTAAAAGATTCTTTTATTTCTTTTGCTATATCCATCGCTCTAGTAAGTATAAAGTTTAAAGTTCAAAGATAAAAGCTCAAAGTTTAATAATTTATACAAATTAAAATAAGTTATAAGGATAATAAAAAGGTATAGGGTATATTGTGTTAAATTCATATTTTCTATCTTCTTCTTTTTGCCACAAAGGCACTAAGGTTCACTAATCTAACAATTTGGAATTTAGAAATTTAATCAAAAAAACAGAAACAATTTAACATTTCGACTATCGCTCAATGCACCGCAATTTATCAATATAACAATCTATCTTATAACTTCTGTCTTCTTTCACATCTCAAATCTATTAATATCATTCTTTTTCCAAAGCTTAATAAGTATAAAACCAAACAACATTCCTCCAAGGTGTGCAAAATGTGCAACATTGTCGGTTGGGTCGTTCATAATTCCTGTCCATAGTTCCATTGCACCATAAATTATTACAAAAAATTTTGCTTTAATTGGAATTGCAAAAAAAACATAAATCAGGGAATTTGGAAACATCATACCAAAAGCCAGTAAAACTCCATAAACTGCACCCGATGCACCAACTGTTGGGATATTCATTTTCATATCAATAATGCGGGTACAAATCGACATTGCATCATTAATATAAGCAGGGTCGTTTGGCGTTAAAGACCATTGATTTATAAAATCGTAAATTTTTGGGTTGGCATTTGATAAATGGTCTTGTACAAATTTTAAAATTAAATCTGGCGAAGGTGTATTTTGAATTGCTGCAAAATCGGTCATCATCGAACTCATTGTCCACCAGTTAACAAATGTATGAACTACAGCAGCACCAACTCCTGTAACTAAGTAATAAATCAAAAATTTCTTTGGACCCCAAACTTCTTCCAAAACCTTACCAAACATCCACAGGGCAAACATATTAAAGAAAATATGCGAAATTCCACCGTGCATAAACATGTAGGAAATAAACTGATATGGTTTAAAATTTGGCGAATCGAAATAATATAAAGCAAGATATTCTTCTAAATCAAACCCTATGGCTTGTTTTAATGAAATAGTTGCCAGAAAAAATAAAGCATTAATAATTAAAAGATTTTTAATTATTGTTGGTAAAAGACTGAATCCGCCGGGTCTGTAATAGTTCATTATTTAAATTTTTTCTCAATTTCGTCTTCATTTAGTATCGAAATAATAATTTTTCCGTTAGGTGTATAATTTGGAACTTTACACTGAAATAAATTATTAATTATACTATTCATTTCAAGAGGAATTAACTTGGAATTAAAGCAATTAGCTGTTGATTTTGCAATTGATGAGGCAAGATTTTCAAAAACTATATTTTCGTTTTCATTTTTCAAATTTTTGTAATGCTCCACAGAACTTTCGATTACTTCTTTCCACTCGTTAATTTCAGTAAACGAGGGAGTTCCATTAATAATATAAGTATTTTTTCCGAACGAATGAATATCAAAACCAAGTCCACGAAAAACAGAAATTAATTCATCCATAACCAAACAATCTTCGGGACTAAACTCAATCATTTCTGGATATAATTTCTGCTGAATTGTTCCTGAGTGGGCTTGTAATGAATTAATCAGGCGTTCATAAACTATTCTTTCAAAAGCTCTTTTCTGGTCAATAATCATTAAGCCCGATTTTACCTGACAAAGAATGTATTTGTTTTTTAATTGAAAAACATTTGCATACTCCTCATATTCAATCACTTTTTCATCAATATCAATATTCATTTTTGATTGTACAGGCGTTTCTTGCTTTTCGTTTTCAAAACCTTCGTAAAGATTTTCCCATCCTTTAACATTTTGTTTTTCAAATGTTCTAGTTTTTTCTTCTTTATTAAATGGATTATAATCTTGGTTTACATCAATTTTAGGAAATTTGACTTGTGTGTTTTTTGTAAACATTGGTATATCAACCTTTTGCAAAACATCAAAATCAATCGACGGAACAATATTAAATTTTCCCAAAGCTTCTCGAACCGATGCAATAAGAATTTGATTTATAGAATTTTCGTCTTCAAATTTTATTTCAGTTTTTGTTGGATGAATATTCACATCAATTTTTGCAGGGTCGATATCGAAATAAATGAAATATCCGGGGAAAAATCCAGACTGAATTAATTTATCGTAACACCCCATAACCGACTTGTAAAAATATGGATGTCGCATATATCTGCCATTTACAAAGAAATATTGCTCCGAAGAGGTTCTTCTTGCATATTCGGGTTTGCCTACAAATCCATAAATATTTCCAAGTAAAGTTTCAGTTTTAATTGCTACAAGCGATTGATTTATAGCTTTTCCTATCAAATTTACAATTCGTTGTTTAAGGTTGCTTTTTGGCAAATGCAGTATCTCTGTATCGTTATGAAAAAGAGTCATTTCAACTTCGGGACGACACAAAGCAATTCGCTGAAATTCGACCATTATATTTCTAAATTCGGTATTGTTCGACTTCAGAAATTTTCGTCGGGCAGGGACATTAAAAAACAAATTTTTGACAGAAATTTGTGTTCCTTTTGAGCATGAGCAAGGCTCTTGCTTATGAACAATTGAATCGGAAATTTCGATAAAAGTGCCAGTTTCTTGGTTATCTTTTTTTGTTTTCATTTCTACCTGAGCAATAGCCGCAATCGAAGCCAGTGCCTCGCCTCTAAAACCCATTGTGCGAATTATAAATAAATCATTTATATTTCTGATTTTTGATGTAGCATGACGTTCAAACGATAATCTGGCATCGGTTTCAGACATTCCAGAACCATTGTCGGAAATTTGAATTAATGTTCTACCAGCTTCTTTAATAAAAACCTCTACCTTATCGGCACCCGAATCAATTGAATTTTCGACTAATTCTTTAACAACAGAAGCCGGACGCTGAATTACTTCACCGGCAGCTATTTGATTTGCAACTGAATCGGGTAATAATTGAATAATGTCGGACATCAGGATTATTTATAAAAAAAGTAATACAATATGAGAAATAAAAAAATAATTATTGTGATAAGTCTAACATTCGATTTATTTAACGCATTTTTTCGATTACTCTTTACTCTATCTCTAAAAATGCCTTTCATCATAATTGGCTTTTCAGAAAAACTAATACCAGAGGCTTCTTTTTTCTTTTTTTCTAATTCCTCTTTTCTTTCGTCGTAATAAAGTGGAGAGTAATTAAAATCCTTATATTTAGGTAG
>MEND01000203.1:7297-9610 GCA_001768975.1 Bacteroidetes bacterium GWA2_31_9
GCCTCAAAAACAAATTTTAAGCTTTAAATGCCTCCGAATAATATTTATAAAAATACGGAATAGTTTCAATTCCTTTATAAAAATTATATAATGGATAATTCTCATTAGGCGAGTGAATTGCATCACTTTCTAATCCAAAACCCATAAGTACAGATTTTATTCCAAGAACATTTTCAAAAGTAGAAATAATTGGAATACTGCCGCCGCTTCGGTAAGGAACTGGTTGCTTTCCAAAAGTTTCGATATAAGCTTTTTCTGCTGCTTTGTATGCAATAGTATCTATTGGGCATACGTAACCTTGTCCACCATGTAGCGATTTTACATTTACTTTAACGGTTTTTGGAGCAACAGATTCAAAATATTTTGCAAATAATTCGGCAATTTTTTCATGATTTTGATTTGGAACAAGTCGGCACGAAATTTTAGCAGAAGCTTTTGATGGCAAAACAGTTTTTGCACCTTCGCCAGTGTAACCACCCCAAATTCCACAAACATCAAAAGTTGGACGAATTCCTGTTCGCTCCATTGTTGTATAGCCTTTTTCTCCTGCTAATTCTGCTACACCAACCGATTTTTTGAATTCATCTTCGTTAAATGGCGATTTCGATAAAAGTGCTCTTTCTTCTTTAGATGCTTCAAGTACATCGTCGTAAAAACCCGGAATTGTAATTTTTCCATTTTCGTCAAGAATATTGGCTATCATTTTTGAAAGTACATTGATTGGATTTGCAACTGCACCACCAAAAATTCCTGAGTGTAAATCTCTTGCAGGGCCAGTTACTTCTACTTCCCAATATGCCAAACCTCTTAATCCTGTTGTAATTGATGGAATATCTTTAGCTATCATTCCGGTATCAGACACTAAAATAATGTCGGCTTTTAATAATCCTTTATTGTCTTTACAAAATTGCTCCAAGCTAGGTGAACCAACTTCTTCTTCACCTTCAATCATAAATTTAACATTGCAAGGTAATTTGCCCGTTTTAACCATAAATTCTAAAGCCTTAACGTGCATAAACAACTGACCTTTATCGTCATCGGCACCACGAGCATAAATTTTTTCGTCACGAATTTCAGGTTCAAAGGGAGGAGATTTCCATAAATCTAATGGTTCTACTGGCATTACATCATAATGTCCATAAACTAAAATTGTAGGAAGCTTTGAATTAATAGTTTTTTCTGCATAAACTACTGGATTTCCTTTTGAAGGCATAACTTCTGCCTTATCAACTCCTGCATTTAAGAAAGCACTTTTTAAATATAATGCTGCTTTATGCATATCTTCTTTATTTTCAGCTTTTGCACTTATTGAAGGAATTTTAATCAAACCGAAAAGCTCGTCAATAAATCTTCCTTTATTGTTAAGGATATAGTTTTTAATGTCTTCCATTTTTTATTAATTTTAAATAGTTTTCAAAACTAAACAAAACATAAGAATAGAAAAAAAAATTAACTAAAATTTAAAGAATCGCAACAAAAACTTTGTTAATAAATAAAACTTTAATACTTTTGCAGTCCGAAGTTTATAAATAAAGTAAAGATTAATTGTAATGTACGCAATTGTTGATATAGCAGGTAAGCAGTATAAGGTTGAAAAAAACAGAAAAATTTTTGTTAATAACCTTGCAAATGAAGATGGAGCAAAAGTAGAATTTGAAAAAGTACTATTAGTTGATGATGATGGCAAAATTCAAGTTGGAACTCCAAATGTAAAAGGAGCTAAAGTTTCTGCTTCTGTTTTAGCACATGTAAAAGCTGATAAAGTTCTTATTTTCAAAAAGAAAAGAAAAAAAGGTTATCAAACTTTAAACGGACATCGTCAACCGATGACTCAGATACAAATTGAAGATATCATTTTATAATTTCAAAAAAACTTAGAAAATGGCACATAAAAAAGGAGCTGGTAGTTCAAGAAACGGCCGCGAATCGCATAGTAAGAGATTAGGAGTTAAAATATATGGTGGACAATATGCTGAAGCTGGAAATATTTTAGTTCGTCAAAGAGGAACAGTACATTATCCTGATGAAAATGTTGGAATGGGTAAAGATCATACTTTATTTGCACTAACTGATGGAAATGTTGTATTTACAAAAAGAAGAGATAACAGATCATACGTTTCTATTCAGCCTATTGAAGTTGCTGCTGAATAAATTCATTTAAAATATTATTGGAATCCTGGTTTTTAAAATAAAGCCAGGATTTTTTTTTACAAATTAAAATTTAAGGTAAATTGCACAAAATTTTATTTTTTTATGTTGACAATTAAATTTATTCAGGAAAATAAAGACTTCGTTATTGAAAGACTTTCGGTA
>MEND01000203.1:9633-11016 GCA_001768975.1 Bacteroidetes bacterium GWA2_31_9
CCTTTTTCAAGCAGGAAAAACTTTAGAGGCTAATGCAGCTCGCCAACAAACCTCTGATTTAAAAGAAGATATTAAGATTTTAGAACAACATCTTTCTGAAATTGAAAAAAACATTACAGCTATTTTAGTTCAGATTCCAAATATCCCTCACACATCTGTTCCAGTTGGTCGAGGAGCAGAAGACAATCCTATTGTAAGAAGTGGTGGGATTATTCCAGAAGCTGGAACAAAAAAGTTTCCTCATTGGGAACTAACCGATAAATATAAAATTATTGATTTTGAACTTGGCAATAAGCTTACTGGTGCTGGTTTTCCAGTTTATAGAGGCAAAGGTGCAAAATTGCAACGTGCCTTAATTAACTTTTTTCTTGATGAAGCAGGAAAAGAAGGTTATATGGAAGTTCAGCCACCAATTCTTGTGAACGAAGATTCAGGTTTTGGAACAGGTCAGTTGCCTGATAAAGAAGGACAAATGTACCATGTAGGAATCGACAATTTATATCTTATTCCAACAGCTGAAGTTCCAGTTACTAATATTTACCGTGATGTTTTGCTTAATGCAAAAGACTTTCCTGTAAAAAATACTGCTTATACTCCTTGTTTCAGAAGAGAAGCTGGATCGTACGGAAAAGATGTAAGAGGATTAAACCGTTTGCATCAATTCGATAAAGTAGAAATTGTTAGATTAGAGCATCCTACAAATTCTTATGATGCTTTGGAAGAAATGGTAAATTATGTTGAAAGTCTTGTTAAAAAACTAGAATTACCATATCGAATTGTATTATTATGCGGTGGCGACATGGGATTTACTTCTGCTAAAACTTACGATTTTGAAGTTTATTCAGCAGCTCAGGATAAGTGGTTAGAGATTAGTTCTGTTTCAAATTTTGAATCTTATCAATCAAACAGATTGAAGCTTAGATTTAAAGAAGACGGCGAGAAAAAAACTCAGTTGGCTCATACGCTTAATGGAAGTGCGTTGGCGTTACCTCGCATTGTTGCTGCTTTACTTGAGAATAATCAAACTGAAAAAGGGATTGAAATACCAGCTGTGTTGAGAAAATATACTGGTTTTGATATTATTGACTAAGTGAAACTGAAAAAACAACTTCCCCTAATCTGTAGAAGTTTATTAAACAGATGGATTAACCCATCTGCTTTTGAAGAATCCCAATTTGATGAAGTTATATTGTTAGTTCCACTAACTGAATTTATGCTTTCATAAAATTAGCCATTGCTTCTGTAAATTCATCTTTTTTTCTTCGAGAAAGGTCAATTCTTTTGTTATTATTTAGAACAATATAACCTCCATCGAATCGTACATATTTTTTTACAAATTCTAAATTTACTAAGAATGATTTGTGGCAACGGAAAAATGTATCT
>MEND01000203.1:11028-19125 GCA_001768975.1 Bacteroidetes bacterium GWA2_31_9
AAGTCCATCAGAAGTTGGAATTGCTATTTTTGAAAGATTATTGTTTTTAACATTTTCTAAAAGCACATCAAATCTTGGATTTGCAAAAATTTGAATATTTTTCTCAACTCTACTAACAGCCAATATAAATTCCTCAATATCAATTGGTTTTAACAAATAATCGACAGCACTATATTTAAATGCTTTTATTGCATATTGATTATAAGCTGTTATAAAAATAATTTGAAAATCATGATTTGAAATACCTTCAAGCAAGTCGAAACCAGTTCCGTGAGGCATTTCAATATCAAGTAATACTAAATTTGGTTTTTTGCAATTGATTTCTTTTATTCCTTCTAATGCAGAAGATGCAGTTCCAACTACATTAAGCTGAGGACAATATTGTTTGATAATCATTTCAATTGACTTTTGAACCTTAGGTTCGTCGTCGATAATTAATGTATTAATCATAACAAATAAATTTAATGAGTTTATTAATTCATAACTGGAATAACAATTTCAACCTTAGTTCCAATAGCATTTCCATGTTCATCGTACAAATCAAGATATTGAATTTTCATTTGGGCTCCGAAAAGTGAATTAATTAATTTTAAACGATTTTCAGTAATTTTTGACCCTAACGATTTATGAGTTTTGCTTTTATTTTCCTTTATTTCTTTTGCCTTTTTGCGTCCAATTCCATTGTCTTCGATTGTACAAAAAACCTGATTATTGACAATTTTCAAATTTACATCTATTTGTCCTTTTCCATCTTTGTGCATTAATCCATGCCAGATTGCATTTTCAACAAAAGGTTGAATTAGTAAAGTAGGTATTTGAAAATCTTCAATTTCGGAATCAACATTAATATTATATTCAAATTTGCCTTCGAAACGAAGCGATTCAAGTTCAAGATATAGATTAAGAGCTGCTATTTCATCTTTTACAGGTATTGTATTATGTTGCGAATTGTCAAGTGTAAGCCTCATAAGACGTGCAAACTTGGTTAGATATTTATTCGACGATAAATTATCGTTTTGTAAAATGTAGTACTGTATTGAATTTAAAGTATTAAAAATAAAATGAGGGTTCATTTGCTGACTAAGAGCCTTTTGCATATAATTATTCAACTCATTTTCAAGTCTTATTCTTGTTTTTGCATTCTTGTTACGTAAATAGTAAAATATAAAAAATGTTGCTAATAAAATAAATAGAATAAATAGCAAAACAGTATATATTATAATTTTTTGTTTTTCAATATCTTCTTGTTTAAGTAATGAATCCTTTTTAAGAAGTTCAATTTCTTTTTGCTTATTCTCCGACTCAAATTTTTTAATTAACTCATTGATTTTAGAATTAGTTTCAATATTATATATCGAGTCATTTAAATCACTGTACAACTCATAATATTTAGCAGTTTCTTCTGAGTTGCCTAATGACTTGTAAATATCAATTAGCGACTTGTAATCATTTAAAACAGAAATCTTTGAATCAATTTCTAGAGATATTTCAAGACCTTTTTTATAGAACTTAATTGCGTTATTATATTCTTTTTTATTTCTGTAAACGTTTGCAATATTATTTAAGGCAGATGCTATTAACTGTTTATTTACAATTTTTTCAGCTATCATTAAAGTTTTTTTGTAATTATCTATAGCTAAGTCATATTTTAAAAGGTTTTCATAAACATTTCCAATATTAATATACATTCCTGCCAACGATCTATTATCGTCAAGTTTTACTTTTTTTTCCAACGATTTTAAATAATATTCTAAGGCTTTTTCATTATCGTTTTGTATCAAATAAATATTTCCAATATTATTATAACATGAAGCGATTCTGCTAACATTATTTCTCTGTAAATGAATGGTTAGTGATTTATTATAATAATCTAATGCGTCAGAATATTTTTTTAAGTTAGCATAAATAATTCCAATATTATTATACATTGAAGCAACACCATCTAAATCATTGTTATATTGAAAAATACGCAATGCATAATCAAATTGATTTATTGCCTTTTCGAATTGAGCTGTATAAACAAATACAGACCCAAAACAATTATAGGTTTCGGCAAGCTCTTCAGAATTTTCAGCTTTAGTTTTTAAATCAAGTGCTTTATTTAAATATTCAAGTGCTTTAGAGTAATTTGTTGAAGAAGTTTCCGATTTTGCAAGTATATTATATGATTTTATAATTGTTAAATAGTGTTCATTTGCTAATCCAATTTTTAAAGCTTCGCTAGCATTTTCATTACATTTTTCAGAATTATTGTATAACCATTCAATTGCAATTTCATTATAAATTTCGGCTTTTTCAATGCCATCATAATTATTTAATAAAATGCTTAAACTATCGGTTTTGTTTGTCGCAAAGACATTAAAATTTATAATAATAAAACAAACAAGTAATTTTAATCGTGAGACTTTCAATATTTGACTTTTAATAAACTAAAATAGAAACGATTAGTAAATGTAAAAACTTTAGATGATATTATTATTATTATTTTCCCAAATGATTAATTCACTTTCCGAATGGAAATGAAAATAACTTAACAATTAGAACTTTGATACTTTAATTCCAATTACCAGAATGTCGTCAACTTGCTCCAACTCGCCTTTCCAATTATTCAAATTTTCTTCAATAAAAGCTTTTTGCTTTTTCATTGGCAAGGAATGAACTGTTTGCAGAAGCTGGCGGAATCGGGAATATTTGAATTTTTTACCAAATGGTCCACCAAATTGATCTGGAAATCCATCAGAAAATATGTATAAAACATCATTTTCTTTTAATGGAACATGGTGACTTTCAAACCTATCGACTACTGTTCCTTCAAAAGCCATTCCTACAGAGAAACGGTTTCCACGTATTGAAATTATTTTATTGTCTCTTATAATTATTACTGGATTCATGGCTCCGGCAAACTCTAAAGTCCATGTACTTTTTTCAATAACACATAAAGCGATATCCATACCATCTTTTACTGCTGATTGAGAGGTATTTCTACTAAAAGTTTCTGCAACTCCTTCGTTCAATAAATTTAATATTTGTGCAGGATCTTCAATTCCTTGTTCTTTTGTAATATTTCTAAGTAAGTCGAACCCAATAATACTCATAAATGCTCCTGGAACTCCATGCCCTGTACAATCGGCAGCTGCAACAAATATTTTATTGTTTTTTTCTGCAATCCAATAAAAATCTCCACTGACTATATCCTTTGGATAATAAAAAATAAATGATTCGGGGAATAATTTTTTAAATAAATATTCAGATGGCATCATTGCCTCCTGAATTCTTTTTGCATAATTAATACTATCGAATATACTTTTGTTTTTAATTGTTAATTCTTCTTTTTGTTTTGCTATTTCGAGAGCTGCCATTTGTTTTTCACGAAGAATAACATTTGCCTCTTTGAGTTTTCTAGTTCTTAATTCAATATATAAATAAACAGAAAGAACAACAATTAAAACATACAAACCATAAGACCATTTGCTTTTCCAGAAGGGAGGAGAAATAATAATTTTTATCGAAACTGGATTATCGTTCCAAACTAAATCATTATTAGATCCTTTTACTTTAAATACATACTCGCCTGCATTAAGGTTTGAGAAAGTTTTTTGATGTTGATTTCCAATATCAATCCACGACTCATCTAAATTATCCATCATGTATGAATAACTATTTTTTTCAGGTTTTGTATATTCTAATGCAGCAAAATGAATTGTAAACATGTAATCCTTATATGTTAATTCAATTTCCTTTTTACCATCAAGAAATATTTTATGTTTTCCATCTTCGTTTATAATTTCTATTTCAATTAAAGAGAGCCTAGGGATATTGTCGTTGTAATTAATTGAATCTGGGAAAAATGAATTAAAACCATTGATACCACCAAAAAACAACTCTCCTTTATTGCTTGTAAAACTTGCACCATTATTAAATTCTAAACTCTGCAATCCATCGTCAGTATCATAAGATGTGATTGCATTAATTTTTTTATCAAGTTTTGCTAATCCACGACCTGTGCTAAACCATAGATTTCCGTTGTTATCTTCTTCAATTTCGTAAATAGTTCCATTAGGAAGTCCATGTTTTTCAGTATAATAAGTAAATTTGCCAGTATTTTTATCGTATTTGTTTATACCACTACCGGCAGTACCAACCCAAATAAAACCATCAGAGTCTTCAAATACTGAATATAATGCATTGTGACTTAATGAATTTCTAGTATTTAATGAGCTTTTAAATTGCTTAAATTTTGTAGTTGCAGGATTATAGCAGTTAAGACCTGCTCCGGTAGCAATCCAAATTAGCCCATCATGGTCTTCAACTAAGGATGTTACTCTATCATTACATAGGCAAGTTGTGTCATTAGGAGTATAACGATATATATGAATATCCTGCGTTAATGTTGAAATCATAAATAATCCTCTCTCAGTAGCAATCCAAATATTTTTTTTTGAATCCTCCATTAAACAATAAATCCTTTTCTGATAAAGGTTTAAATATTTTGCACAATTTGGAATATAATCCTGTAATTGGACTAATTTTTTTTGACTATTTAAATAAATATTAATTCCATTTCTTGTACCAAGCCAAACATTATTTTTATAATCTTTAATAATAGAATGTACATAATTATCAAGCAAATTCATTGGTTTTGTCGATACTGAATATTTCTCAACAGTATTATTCTTTTTATTTATAATATTTACGCCATAACCATAAGTACCTATCCATAATAAAGAATCGTTTTCGAGAAATATCGAAGCAATAACATTACTAGATAGTTGCAATGAATTTTCATCATTAGAACTTCTATATAAATTAAATTTTTTCTTTTTTAAATCAGCTTTATTAAATCCTCCACCATTTGTTCCTACCCAAATAATTCGAGACGATCCTTTAAATAATGAAATTATTTCATCATTGTTTATTCCATTTGGATTTGAGGCTTGTGTTCGGTAATTCGCAATTTTTCGTGTTTGAATATTCATTATGCTAAGACCATGATCTGTTCCTATCCAGAGATTTCCATCAAAATCCTCCATTATAGCTCCAATGCCATTACTTGCAAGGCTATTTGAAACTCCATTTTGTTTTAAAATACGTTCAAAGGTTTTAGTCTTACGAATAAATTTATTTAACCCATTTGCAGTTCCAACCCATAGATTTCCATTATAATCTTCGCAAATTGATGTAACAATATTATTGCTTATACTCGTTGTATCAGCAGAATCGTATTTATATCTTACAAACTGTTCGAGTTGCTTATCGAAATAATAAAGACCATCAACCGAGCCTGTCCATAGCACTCCATACTTATCCTCATAAATTGGTATTCTGATTGTTCCAACATTATTGAAATAATCTTTATAATGCTCGAAATGCCTGAATTTATCGGTTTTTGTGTTTAAAAGACTTAATGCATCACTCGTTTTTACCCAAACATTCCCAGCTCTGTCAACAAAAACGCCAAACACCTCATTATCACCAAGCGAAGACGCATCAGCAGGATTATTTAAATAACGTTTTATTTGACGTGTGTGAGGATTTAGTCTATTCAATCCATATCTTGTTGCTATCCAAATATTATCTTCTAAGTCTTGAGCAATGTCATAAATCCAAATATCTGAGATAGAATTTGAATCATTTAAGTCTAATTTATAAATTTCAAATTCACCATTTTGACCACAATATTTATTCAATCCTTCTTGTGTTCCAATCCAAATAAAGCCATCTTTGTCTTGTAATATACAGTTTATTGAGTTTTGTGAAAGACCATCGTCGATTGTAAGATGTTCGAATGACAAGTCATAAATCTGTGCAGATAAGACACTTACCCATAGTGCAAGAAAAAGCAGAAGTAAAAATTTCATTAAGTTCCTATCTCTCTTAAACATGTGCTAAAAATAGCTATTATTTTAATAAATCATAACAGAGGATTATTTATTTTTAGCATTAAACTTATATATTAATACTTTAACAATGTATAATTTGAACAATCAAAAACAAATTTTATCTTTACATATCATTATAATAATCGTAAGTTATTATAATATAGCAAATTATTATAAATTACTTTTTAGACAACAATGAGGTATTGCTTTTATTTTATACTAGTCACGTTCCTTTCAAGTAATTACAATATTATTTCTGCTAAAAATATTGATAAAGATTCTTTAATTAATATTATTAATTTTTCAAAAAACGATTCAAATAAAGCTAATGCTTTATTATCAATGGCAGATATGTATTCGGTTAGCAATATAGATTCTGCAATATTATTTGCAAAAAAAGCATTAGAAATTTCAAAAAAAATCAAAAATAAAAAACTTTTATCAGTTGCTTATACTGAATTAGGCTGGGCTATTTATATGATTGGTAATTATTCTGAAGCGTTGAAAAATTACTTTGAAGCTTTAAAAATTAGTGAAAAAATGAATGACCAGAAACAAACTTCAATATCGCTTGGAAATATTGGTGCTGTTTACAGAACAATGAAAGATTTAGAAAAAGCTAAAGAATACTATTTTAAAGCTTTAAAAATTGATGAAGATTTAGGCATTCAAAAATGGATTGCTTCTGATATTAGTAATATTGGGGTAATTTATATGGAAGAAGGCAATTTTGCTAAAGCATTAGAATTTTATTTCAAAGCACTTAAAATAAACGAAGAATTAAACGACTTACACGAAATATCAATAAAGTATGGCAATATCGCAAATATTTACTTAAAACAGTGTGAAGAACAAATTAGCAATTCCGAAAAACAAGATAGTCTTTATCAATTAGCAATGAAAAATTATTTAAAAGCACTTAAAATTGATGAAACAATTAATAATATAAGTGGCGTAGCTGCTAAATGTGCAAATATTGGAAATCTGTATATTCAATCAAAAAGCTATAAAAATGCTGAATTATATCTATTAAAAGCACATGCTATTTCTGATAGTATTGGTATTCTTTACTATTTGGAATCAATTCATAAAAGTTTAAGTATGCTTTATGATTCGATGAAAAATCCTCAAAAATCACTAATCCATTTTAAGCAATATGTTTTGTTCAAAGACAGCATTTTTAATGAGGAAGCAACAAAAAATGCAGTGAGAGTTGAAATGAATTTTGAATTTGAAAAAAAACAGGCAATAGAAAAAGCCGAACAAGAAAAAAAAGATGCAATCGAAAAAGCTGAAAAAAACAAGCAAAGATTAATTTTAATATTTGTATCGGTTGGGCTTTTGCTTGTAATAGCTTTCTCAATTTTAATGATAAAAATGTTCCTTCAAAAAAAGAAAGCAAATTCATTACTCAGCCAACAAAACATTGAGATACGACAGCAAAAAGAAGAAATTCAGGCACAAAGAGATGAAATTGAATCACAAAGAGACCTTGTTACACTTCAAAAAGAAGAAATTGAAGATAGTATAAAATATGCACAAACTATTCAAAAAGCGGTTTTGCCATCGTTACAAATGGCTAATAATCTACTTAATGAGTACTTTATTTTATTTAAACCTAAAGATGTTGTAAGTGGCGATTTTTACTGGTTTTCAAAAGTAAAAAACTGGACATTAATTGCAGTTGCTGATTGTACAGGGCATGGAGTTCCCGGAGGCTTTATGAGTATGCTAGGAATAAGCTTTTTGAACGAAATTGTTTCACGAAATGAAGTCCAAACTGCCTCTGCTGTACTCGAAGAAATGCGTAAATATGTAATTAATTCGTTGCAACAACAAGACAATAATGGCATAATTGATTATAATCCAGAAACTTTCAATATAAAAGATGGAATGGATATGAGTTTTGTTGCCATCGACTTTAGTAATGGCAAATTGCAATTTGCAGGAGCAAATAACCCACTTTGGATAATTAAAAGCCCAAAGTCCCAAAATCAAAGCCAAAAAATTCAAGACAAAGAAATACTTTTAACCTCTTTGGGTTTGGGGCTTGAGGCTTGTTTCTTGGAACTTAAAGCAGATAAGATGCCAATAGCCATATATGAACGCATGGACAAATTTACAAACCATGAAATTCAGCTTGAAAAAGGCGATATTATTTATCTTTTTTCAGATGGATTTGCAGATCAATTTGGAGGTCCAAGTGGAAAAAAATTCA
>MEND01000203.1:19138-19393 GCA_001768975.1 Bacteroidetes bacterium GWA2_31_9
TCAAAATATTCTTAAAAATAATGCACATTTATCAATGAAAGAACAAGGGTTTAAACTCAATACTATCATAGAAGATTGGAAAACTGGACATTCTGAAAAACACCCTCAAACTGATGATATTACTGTGGTGGGAGTGAAATTTATGTAGATTACTTTACAAACCTTATTTTTAAAATGCAACCTTAGTAGAAATCAATAAATGGTTGTGATTTAACCTTATTACCTTATTTTAATCTCTCAATAAGGTAATAAGGT
>MEND01000203.1:19420-19749 GCA_001768975.1 Bacteroidetes bacterium GWA2_31_9
AATTTTAAACTGGCATTTGTTAAAATTTGGTTTAAAGTAATTGGAAGTATTTCAAAACCTGCTCTCTCAATTATTTGAAATATTTTTTCTAAATCGGAGTTTAAATCTAAACGACCTAATGAGTATTTAATAGCTATTTCTCAAAAAGTTGCAATACTTACAAAACAGCTATTTTCAACATCTTCTATAATTTGCTTGGTTTTTAAAGGTAATTTTTTGTCCTCAGTTATAAACCAAATTACTGCGTGAGTATCAATTAGTAAATTCATAACATATATTCATTAAATCCTTCTATTGGCTCATCAAAATTACTCTTCATTTTTATAAGC
>MEND01000203.1:19826-27081 GCA_001768975.1 Bacteroidetes bacterium GWA2_31_9
ATCAGAAACTTCTGCTTTTAAATTAAGCGGTAAGCCCGACAATTTTGTATATAATTGAATATCTGTCATTGCTGTTTGTATTAGATTAATCAAAGATAAGAAAAAGCAATATATTTAAAAAATTATGTGTAAACTTCTTTAGTTTAATGCTTGATTCAACAATTGAAAACTGGAAAAATGCACATTCAGAAAAACACCCTCAAACTGATGATATTACTGTGGTGGGAGTGAAATTTGTAGATTCCATTACAAACCTTATTTTTTTAAAATGCAACCTTAGTAGAAATCAATAAATGGTTGTGATTTAACCTTATTACCTTATTTTAATCTCTCAATAAGGTAATAAGGTTATTTTTACGAATGGTATTTTTCTACTAAGGTTTAAAAAGAAGCAATAAGGTCTGAAAATTTATTTGGAGGAGGGATTATAGATAAATTTCATTTATGCTATCGCAAACCCCTTTTTAGCGAACTTGATTATTCCACAATAAATTTTTGAGTGATTGTTTTATATTTATAAAAATACTGTCCAGAAGGGTAAGATGAAATATCTAATACTATTTTATCAAAAGCACCTCCTATTTGTTTTGTTTCTATTATTTGCCCAGCCGAATTAAAAATCTGTAAATTTTCAACTTCTGATTGGTTGAGATTGTATTTTAGATTAATAAAATTTTTTGCAGGATTTGGATAAGGTGCATATTCATTCGCTTCTGATACTAATGCTTTTGTTGAAGCAATACTGCCAGGTAATGAGTATATTTCTGTCTCACTTACAGCTGGGTATGTTACATATCGAGTAACTAAAAATCTGACATCATTATTTACTGTTTTGTGAGGAAAACCCCAATTTACAACACTACCAAAGTCCTTTATTACTGTGCCATTTTCATTAATTAATTGGAGTTTATATCCCTGATTATTTAAAGTATCAAGAAATGCACAAGTAAATTCTAAATCATTATCTGTGTTAAAAAGATTGTCAGAAACATTAGAGATATAATATGCCTTACAGCCATAAAGAGGTGCAACTGTCACCGTTTTATAGAAGGAATAGTCCTCATTATAAAAATCAAACTGATTACCATTTATTACTGCATCGAAATAGACTGTTTTATGATGCGTATTTACAACACTTATGTTACCACTGAAAGTGTGTTTAAGAGTGATTTGTGCATTTAAATTTGATACAATTAATGCTATGATGCCTAAAAATAATGTTTTTTTCATAATTGAAATTTTTAAATTAGTTTATTTTATTTTTTCACGATTTAGTCAATAATTATTACTGTCTGTTTAATAGTTGCCAACGTTTGTCTCTTGGTGAAGAAGCGGATATCGAAGCACTAAACTATCTTCCAGTACTAAACTTGATACGAAGTACTAAGCTTCATTTAATCACTGAAACGCCAATTTCTTGTAGGAGCTGTTATGTGATGTTATCCTTCGTCAAGTTCACCTTCTGTTATTATACCTGTAAATTCAAGGTACTTAAGTCCAGCATACCAAGTTCGTCTACTTTTTTCATCTCTACCATTATACAGTTTTAAATAACTCTTAGTCCGTTCTAACTGATTATAAATTCTAATACCATTTGTATAGTTTTCAGTAAAAAAAGGCACCTGATATTTGTCGCAGCCAATATCTTTGTATTCTCTCATTCCCTTCTTCTCCTGCAAATTAAACTCCTGAAACCAAATGTCAAAAGTCCGATTGTAAATTTTGCCATAACCTGGGAAATAGCTACAATCTTTCCCTCTGCCAAATAGGTCTGCATACCTATCAGTTTTATATCTGACTAATTCTGTTTGTCCGTTTGGCAATGGTTCTAATCTTTCACTCTCAAAACAAACTCCTCTCGTATTGCCACTTCCATACCATTTAGGATATTTCTTTACCCATTTGGCATACTCAAGTCTGTCTTCCTCTGTTTGATTAGATACAGTCTCTATGTTAAATTGAATAGTCCTTTGCTCACTAAAAACTTTGGCGTTTTGCTTTGGTTTTTGTTTGCTGTAGAGTATGACAAAAAATACAACAAGACCTATTATAATGATAAAAGCTGTCATTTGTTCTCGAATTGTTTTTTATTTAGCAGTTGCTTAGTTCTTTTTAAAATAGCATCTTGGGTTTGTAGGATACTTTTGTCACTTTCTTTGGTGTCTGACTTTAAGTAGTCAGCATCCATACCCAATTTAGTAATAAGTCCCTCCAATTCTTTTTCTTCCTTAATGTCATCACTTAGCATTATTTGAGCCTGATTGATGAGTAAGAGCATTTTCGTCTTATTTAATTCTTTGTTGTAGTCAGGGTCGGTGGTTGTGATTAGTTCTGATATAATTTGTCTAAAATTTGAAACCCATTCGTATCTGTTTTTAAAATCAAAGTCCGAATGAATTTGAAGCCTAATTTTTTCAAAGTCTGCTTTTATTGTTTTGCGGATGAGCAAATATTGAGAAGTAACTGTAATGATTGCAACTAGCAACATCCCAATAACAGTAACGTAAGTCGAATTTAGGTTGCTACTGTCCTGAACAGATAATTTGTCAACCATGTCGCTTAATAAGTTGTTTACTTTGTCCTCTAATAGAATTTTTAAGGTGTCTTGCATATTGTAATGGTCGTATTAAAATGCCACATAACATTTCACTAAAAGCAAATATTCGTTTATTTCCGCCTTAGTTGAAGCCATAAATTTATTGCAAATGTTTTTTATTAATTCTTTGTAAATGTAAAAATATTTATGGTTACTAAAAAAATAAGTGTAAACTTCTTTAAGCTTTAAACTTCGCCCCATCATTTGTATTTAATCCTGCATATTTTAATGAAGGCGATGGAATAAATTCATTAAACGGAAGCTGACTCCATAATTCATCAATTTCTTTAATTGTCTTATTATCAGAAATTACTACGTTGGGCCACTCACGTTTGAAATTATCTACGGTTGGAAGTTTGCGTGTTGCATCAATAAAAACATGTTTCAGTTCTGCGTTTTCTGTTTTCAGAATGGTTATATCACGCAATGGTTCGAGATTTCCGAGCGAATACCAAAGTATAGAATACAAATCGTTGTTTGCAAAGCCTTCATCAATCAATAAAATAAAGCGGATATTGTTGATTAATTCGTTAGTTTGTAAATTTTCAATAATTTCATGAATTCTCTTAGTCCTATTTTTTTTAATATTTACAATTAACAAAGGCTTATTTCTACTTATAAAATAATCATGAATACCTGTAACTTCTTTAATATCAATTTTTAGTTCTTGGTTATTGGTTTTTAGTTCTTGGTTATTGGTTATTGGTTCTTGGTTATTGGTTATTGGTTCTTGGTTATTGGTTATTGGTTCTTGGAATTTGGAATTTGGAATTTGAATCTTGGAACTTGGTTCTTGGGACTTTGAACTTGAAGTAACATCAATACATAATTTACTTCCATAAGCAAATTGAGCAGACGAATGGTCGAGAATGTCTAATGGTCCTTTGCCAAAATATAACTGCTCTGGTTTTGTAATACTATCTATAACTAATTCAATAAGTGAAATATAGTTTGTTAAATCAACTTCTTTATCAAAAATTGCAATTACCTTATTAAACATCATTTGTCCTGTTCCCCACAATGAATTTGCAATCTTTTCGGCATGCCCGGGAAATTTTTTATTTATGCTTATTAAGGTTAAGTTATGTGCAACACCAGCCGGCGGAAGATTCATTTCGACAATTTCGGGCAACATTGTCATTTTCAGAGGTAGCAGAAATATTCTTTCGGTAGCTTTTGCAATCCATTCATCTTCTTGTGGCGGAATTCCCACAATTGTGGTCGGATAAACCGCATCTTTACGATGTGTAATGCAGGTTATATGAAATTTTGGATAATAATCTTCCAAAGAATAATATCCGGTATGGTCGCCAAACGGACCTTCGAAAAATAATTCTTCGCTTGTATCAACATAACCCTCGAGTACAATATCGGCATCGTTTGGAACAAACAAATCGTTTGTAATACATTTTACAAGCTCCACTCCTTTTCCTCTGAGTAGTCCGGCTAAAATATATTCGTCAATATTTTCGGGAAGTGGTGCTGTGGCACAATATGTATATGCTGGGTCTCCTCCAAGTACAACCGTTACAGGCATTTTTTTAATTCCGGCTTCTTTATATTCGTTATAATGATTTGCTCCGGTTTTGTGCATGTGCCAGTGCATGGCAGTTGTTTGATTATCGATAACCTGCATTCGATACATGCCAACATTTCGTTTTTCCGATTTTAAAGATTGTGTATGAACAAGCGGAAATGTAATAAATTTTCCTCCATCGTGTGCCCAGCATTTCAATATCGGAAATATACTTAAATCGGGATTGTTTATTACAACTTCCTGACATTTTCCTTTTCCTTTAATTTCTTTAGGCATTAATGCTCCAAGCTCATTTAACTGAGGTAGGATTTTCATTTTATCTAAAAACGATGCCGGTTTCTTTTTTAATAAACCAGCGTATTTATCTAGCAATTCAGAAAAGCTGTCAAGATTTTTTAAGCCTAATGCAAGCGAAATTCGTTTTTCAGAACCAAGCGAATTAATTAATAAAGGAAATTTGCTTCCGTTATTTGTAAAAAGCAAAGCTTTGTTTTGAGTTTTTGATTTCGAAACTCTATCGGTAATTTCCGCAATCTGTAATTCGGGATTAACGAATTTATCAATTGTGATAAGCTCGTTGTTGGCTTTTAAAATTTCGATAAAATCGGCGAAGCTTTTATATGACATTTTTATAATTTCATTAATTTGTGCATTTAACTGCACAAATTTATCTGAATTTATGCAGTTGTGAACATAAATTATAAAAAACCGCTAAAATATATTACAATTTAGCGGTTCACTTAAACGCAATTTGAAGGTTATGAACTAAATTTTTAAATAATCAATTAAATATATAGTAATTTACAGTTTTAATACTTAATAATTTTATGATGTACATTAAAATTTTCACCTATAAAGAAAATAAAGAAAATCCCCTGTGAAAGCATTGATGTATTTAGCTGTATATTGTCAGATTTACATTTATATTCAATTATAATTCTATCTGACATATCTTTAATTATTACCTTTTCAATTTCTTGATTATATGGACTTGTAATATTAATCCAATCATTAAAAGGATTCGGAAATACTTTAATAATTTTATCATTTGTAATATTTTTTATCAAGGTATTAAAATGGTTATGTCTTTGCGGAACCGGGAAGGAATTGCAATTAATATTACTAAATTGTAACGTATCACCTTGTTTTTTAAAACAAGCTGTCCATCCATTTCCTTCTATTCCCAAAGCACACAATGGACCTAATTGTCCTACACCTTCTAATATTGAATTGGGTGTAAATTGTAAACTACTATGAAATTGCTTAAGTTGTCTTGACCCAATAAATAATGTATCAATAGAATTAACAGTACAAGGATTAGACATCACAGAGAAAGTGTCATTAATTTGTAAATTAATTATTTCTTGCCAGTCCCACGCAACTTGTTCTATATTTAAACTAATATTATAATTCCAATACTTTAATGTGTTATCTTCACGAATAAACCCAAGTCCATACAATGTAGAATCAACACCAATATTTGATTGTGAGTAGAAGTTCGAATCTACTTGCAACCTGAATCGTTTATAGTAATATTTTCCATTAATAAGTGTATCTCCATCAAAAAATGTAGTTGAATAAGAATTAACCATATTAATACCATTCCATCCACTAGAATATGTGTTCCATTCGACTGTAGAATCCAAGTAATTGAAATATGTTACTTGAGTTTTACCAGTTAAATAGGCAAATATAAGCACCAAAATAACTAAAGACTGTTTCATACTTTCGTTTGTTTAAAAAAACACTTCAGCTTTTTGTCCTATAGGGCTAATTATAAATTATACTTAAGGAATAAACCTAAAATTTTTGCCTAAAAATCTGGCAGAACCTTCCAACGATTCTTCGATTCTAAGTAATTGATTATATTTTGCTATCCTATCGGAACGTGAAGCTGAACCTGTTTTAATTAATCCTGTATTTAATGCTACTGCAAGTTCGGCAATTGTAGTATCTTCGGTTTCGCCCGAACGATGGCTCATAATTGTTGTATATGAGTTATTAGCAGCCATTTGTACAGCATTAATAGTTTCGGTTAAAGTTCCTATTTGATTAACTTTTATAAGAATCGAATTTGCAATATTATTAGTAATTCCTTTTGCTAGTCGATTTACATTTGTTACAAATAAGTCATCGCCAACTATTTGTACTTTATTTCCAATCTCAGTTGTAAGTTTTAACCAACCATCCCAATCGTCTTGATCGAGACCGTCTTCAATTGATAAAATTGGATATTTTTTTGTCCATTCTTTCCAATAATCCACCATTTCATCTGAGCTTAGTTTTTTGCCAGTTGATTCAAGGAAATAATGTTTTTCTTTTTCGTTATAAAATTCTGAAGCTGCTGCATCAAGAGCAATGTAAATATCTTCGCCGGGTTTGTAACCAGCTTTTTCGATAGCTTTTATTACATATTCGATAGCTTCTTCGTTTGAATTAAGGTTTGGAGCAAAACCACCTTCATCGCCAACATTTGTCGAAAAACCTTTATCTTTAAGTACCGATTTTAAATGATGAAATACTTCTGTTCCCATTCTTAGTGATTCTGCAAAAGTATCGGCTCCAACAGGCATAATCATAAACTCCTGAACATCAATCTTATTGTCGGCATGTGCACCGCCATTAAGAATGTTCATCATTGGTATTGGAAGTAAATTTGCATTAACTCCACCAATATAACGGTAAAGATGCTGACCAGTTGTTTCTGCACCGGCTTTAGCAACTGCAAGCGAAACGCCTAATATTGCATTTGCACCAAGGTTACTTTTATTTTCGGTACCATCAAGCTCAATCATTGCTTTATCTATCGCATTTTGCTCAGTAATATATAATCCATTAAGTTCTTCGTTAAGAATCTTATTTACATTATATACAGCCTTTTGAACTCCTTTTCCAAGAAAACGTTTTTTGTCTCCATCACGTAGTTCAACTGCTTCATATTTACCTGTTGAAGCTCCAGATGGAACTGCAGCTCTTCCAATAACACCACTATTTGTAATTACATCAACTTCAATTGTTGGATTTCCACGAGAGTCTAAAATCTGACGTGCACTTATTTTTGATATATGTCCCATAATTTTAAGTTTTAAATTATTTATCTTTCAAACTTAATAAAAGTTTTT
>MEND01000203.1:27115-47867 GCA_001768975.1 Bacteroidetes bacterium GWA2_31_9
ACAAAAACATCCGACGTTATAAAAACATTGGATGTTTCCTTGCCTCTTTAAGCATGTTATTTGATTCTTGTGTCTTTATCCTTTGCTATTGCTTAACAAATTTCTTTATCAGCATTTTACCATCAATATTTAATCTAATCAAAAAAATTCCACTTGATAAATTAGCAGTATTTATTGTTTCTTTTTGAGCAATAGAAGACACATAAATTACCTGACCAAAAATGTCTAAAATTTCAAATTTAGAACTTGGAACTTGGAACTTGGAACTTTGAATTTCAATAGTAAGTTGATTCTTAACAGGATTTGGATAAATTGTAAATTCTGTAATTTCTTTTACTTCTTTTATACCTGTCCAAATAGCATAATCATCAATATTTGAAATAGATTGGCTATAAGGTCCAGTTTGAGTTTTGTCAACACTTGAAGCCCAACATGAATCGCCTTTATCAACAACAATTTTGTAATATAATTGCCCAACACTGCCTGGATTATCGGTAAAGCTTGTAAGGTTATTTGGCATTGTTTGAATTAATTCCCATCCGTTTGAACTTGTATGTCGATATATATCATAAGAATAAAATGTAAAACCTTCGTAATGATCCCAAATCAGGTTAATACTTTGACCCAAACCTTCGTTAATAGTTAAGTGCATTGTTTTATGATATTCACTTAAAGAAGATTCATTTCCGCATAAATCAACTGCCGAAATTTTGTATCTCCAAGAGCGAATACTTGGATTTGCATTTAAATCAACATATTCACTCAAATCGCTATAAGGAATACTTGCCATTAACTGATAAATTCCAGCCATAGTCGATTCTTTATATAAATTATAATGGTCAATTCCTGAAGATTGAACTTTCTCCCAAATTATTTTATTTCGGTTAGTAATACTGTCAACCATTACAACACAAATCGGATTTTCAAACGGCATTTGTGGTGTTACCGTAAAATTTCCGGCAGTTACACAACCATTATCATCAGTAATAGTAACACTATAGCTACCTTCTGAAACGCCAGATAAGTCTTCATTTGATGTTGTATTTGACCAACCAAATATGAATGGCATAGAGCCTCCTGAAATTGTTATATCAATTGAACCATTTGAACTATTGCAAGATGCTTCTGTTATTACCGAATTGGAAATAACCGGACCGTTATCATTACTTATTGCAACAGATTTTATTTTCATGCAGCTCTTTGAATCGGTTACTACAACTGAATAATTTCCAGCAACAAGTCCAGATACAGATGCTGTAACATCTCCGGTTGTCCATAAATAAGTGTATGGTGCAGTGCCGCCAGTTACTATTGCAGTTGCAGTTCCATCGCTATTTCCGCAATTTGCAGGAGTAATATTTGTATTAATAGTCAAAACATCAGGTTGAGTAACTTCAATACTTAATGCCGACATACATCCATAATTATCGCTAACCATTATTTCGTAAGGACCTGCTTGAATTCCTGAAATATCTTCAGAAGCACTTCCGTTGCTCCAATCATAAATATATGGGCTTGTACCACCAGAAACAGAAATATTTATTGCTCCATTATTTCCACCATTACATGAAACATTTGTAACAGAATTAACAGTAACATCTAATGTGCTATTATTATTTACCATTGCAACAGCAAATTTTGAACATGAATTTACATCAGTAACAGTTATCATATAATAACCTGCTGCAATATTAATTACAGTTGATGTTGTATCTCCTGTTGACCATTGATAATTATATGGAGATGTTCCGCCTGTAACATTAGCCATTAATTCGCCGTCGCTTAATCCACAATTTGCAGGAGTTGAATTTACATTTACTGCTAATGCAGAAGGTTGATTAATAACAACTGTAGTATTTGCTGTACAACCTCTGCTATCTGTTACAGTAAAATTATAAGTTCCTGCTACAACATTAATTAAATCTTCGGTAACTCTTCCATTACTCCAATGATAAGTATATGGCTGTTGTCCATTTGAAACAGAAATATCAGCATAACCATTTGGCTGATTATAGCATAAAGCATCATAAGTACTTGATGAGATATTTATTGCACAAGGCGTACCTCCAACATTAATTGTTGTATTAGCTGTACATAAATTCGCATCGCTTACTGTTACATTATATGTACCAGCACTTAGGTTGCTGAGCGAAGCCGAAGCACCGCCATTTGACCATAAATAAGTAAGAGGCATTACTCCACCTATAACATTCAAAATTATTGACCCATCATTGCCAAACAATACATCGGTTGCAGAATATTGAATATTAATACTTGAAGGTGATGTTAAAATTGCTTGCCCTATTACTGAACAGTTGTAAGAGTCAGATATTGTTACATTTACTGCACCTCCACTAAGTCCATTTTCGGTTAATCCTGTTCCGCCGCTATTCCAAAGATATGTATATGGTGATACGCCACCGGTAATTTCTATTGTTGCAGAACCATCGTTAGAATTATAACAAGTTGGTGAAGTTATTTGAGTAAAAGTTACTACCGGTGCATTATAATTATTAATTAAAATACTTGCTTCAACAGAGCAATTATTTTCATCGCTAATAACAACACTATAATTTCCGGCTGGAACATTTGTAATAGAATTTGTAGTATTTCCATCACTCCATAAATACGAATATGGTGAAACTCCGCCATAAGGGAAAATACTTACAGAACCATCGGGTTGAGTACAATTTGCATCAGTTACCAACTTAACAAATGTAATTTCATCGGGTTCATTAACATTTACAGAAGCTGTTGTTACACAACCTACTATATCAGTAACAGTTACAGTGTAATTACCTGCTACAAGGTTGTTGAGCGAAGCCGAAACACCACCATTACTCCAAATATATTGATAAGGAGCTGTTCCATTATTTACAGTAATATCAACACTCCCACTTGCTGATGAATAACAAGTTGCATCAGTAACTAATGGAGTTAAACTCATACTACAACCTTGAGCCGACACCAATATGTTTGCAATTGCCTGACAGCCTTTTGAATCGGCAACAGTAACATTATAAACACCACCTTGCAATCCTGCCAAATCTTGTGTTGACATTCCGTTGCTCCAGTTGTAATAATATGGAACTGTACCACCAGAAACAGATAAATCTATCATACCATTACTTCCGTTTGTTACAGGATAAGTTGTATAAGTTAAATTAAGTGCATTTGGTTGACTAATTGTAAAATATTCATAAGTAGGACAAACAACTGAGTTCATAACAACTACAAAATAATCGCCGGGAGCTAATCCTTGAACACTTGCTCCATTTCCTCCCATCGACCAGCTATAAACATAATTTCCTGAACCACCTATTGCTGTAACAGTTGCTGTTCCATTTGCCAGTCCATTACAAGTAACATTAGTTTTTGTAATATTTACATTAAGGAAATAATCATTTGTTACAATTATTGTAATATTCGTATTAAGAACTAACTCACATTCAGTGCCTGGACTTCTGGCTATTATTTGAAAAACGCTGTTTGAATTTAATATATCGCTACTAAAGCTAATTGTTCCTCCATGTCCAGTATATTCATAACCATAATACGCACCATTAATTATTAACTGATAATTTACTCCCGATTGTGAATTATGAATACTAACATTTACTGCACTTCCAGTACATACAGTATCATAATCAACTGACACACTTAATTGATTTTCACCAATATTATAAATATTATTTGTATAAACAAAAACAGTATCTGATGCACTTTCTCCTAATGAATCGGTAACAGTTAAATAATAATATCCTGGCAAATAAACCCCGCACCAACTATTATATGTATCGTTGCTCCAAGTATATGAATATGGAGGAACTCCTCCATTTACATTAGAATTAATTACTACTGCTTCATTGTTACAAATTGCTTTGCTTACAGGTAATGAAACTGAAAGACTTGAACCAATTTCTATAGTTTTAACAATAATATTTGAACCATACAGATTAAATGCCTCCAGTGAAACGGTGTAAGAACCTGCTGTTGTAAAAGTGTGCAAAGGATGTTGCTCTGTTGAAGTAAATCCATCGCTAAAATTCCACGACCACGAAGTTGGATTATTTAATGATAAATCGATAAACTGAACTGGTTGATTTACAATATTAATAGTATCTAAAGTTTTGAATTGTGCAACAGGCTCCGCAATCTGAGGTTTATAATATTCAGCTCTTGTAATACTTCCTGATACAGAGTCAACAACAATAGTTGCAACAGGAATAGAAACAGCATCACTAATCCAACGATATACATAACTAGTTGTAGTACTACTGCTTGCAAATTGCCACTGTCCACTATAAAAGACATAAGTAGTGTCAATAGCATTTTCTTTATTTTTTTGACGCAATGCATTATATGAGCCTGATGGTATTTGTACAACTCCACTACCGTCTATAATGCTTTCAACATATTTATGGTTAACTAATTTTATTGAATCGTAATAAGGCTGATATGGAAAAGCCATATACATATCATAAGATTCGTTAAAGTTTGTTCCCATTTGTGTTGGGAATTTTATAATAGTTGACTTTGGATTTATTTTATACGGAATATATTGCGAATTTCCCATTGGGTCGGCAGCATAACCAATAAATGAAAATGATTCATTATCAACATTCACAAAACCTGCACTGCTAAATCCGTTTAAATCGCTAACAACATTTGCCATATCGGCAGTAGGAAATTCTGAATATAAAACTACATTTTCGGGAACTACAAAATGATTTGTATCAACTCTGTGATTTTCTAATGCTGTCAAATCCCACGACTGGTCAAAGCCAGAATTTCCGACTGATATTACGCCTTGGTCAACAGTGTCAACTGCAACCAAATAAACATCATTAATTTTTGGGGCATTTTCATAATTATAAACTATTGAACCAGATTGATTTACGGCAACTGTTGTTGAAGCTTCAGCTATGCAACCAACAGCATCGGTAACTGTTAAACTATAATTTGTAGTGGCAATCGGACTTACTGTTATTGAAGAACTTATCGCTCCATTGCTCCAACTATATTGATAAGCAGGAATACCTCCATATACCGTTGCTGACAATGTTGCACTTTCGCCCTGATTTATTGTAGCATTATTAAGTTCAATATACAATAATGATGGTTCAATTATTTGGTCTGTTATTGTAGTACTGCAATTATATGAATCGGTAATTGTAGCAAAGTAAAATCCATTACTAAGTCCAGTTATTGATGCTGTTGTATCACCATTACTCCAATTATATGAATAAGGAGAGTTTCCTCCTGAAACAGACAAAGTAATAAATCCATCATTAGTGTCAAAACAACTATTGTTTGATAATTCTATAATAGTTGCACTAACAGGAGAAGTCGCAATTGAAAGATTTGTTACAAGAATACTATCACAACCTGTAACCGAAGTAAGAGTATCGGCAAATATAGTTGATTCGCTATATGAAATTGAGCCTACATTATATATTTCGCCAAAGCATAAGTTAATATAGGTTGTATCTTGGTAAATTTGATTATATAATTCTGTGCCTAAAATTGTTGTAGGCTCAGGCGAACTGTATTTACGAACACGAATATCGTCTTCGTATCTGTCCCATAGCCACCATGCTCCAAGCCAAACTCCTTCATGCGTTGAAACTTTAAGAGGAGTATTTAATGGCATTATAGGATTAGTCATATTTTGTTCCCAAAATTTTGCACCATCAGGTTCAAAAGCAGGTATTGATTCAGAGTAATAAAAAGTACCATCTGCTTTTCGTATCATTTTTATATAATATTCAGGGTTAAATTCTCTACTCCAATGATCGTTCTGAAAAGTAATTGTATTAGATGTTCCTGCAACATCAACTGATGCAAATATTTCTCCTGAATCCCACCAACTAACCCAAGCTCTGTTTTGAGCAACTGTACTATCCAGAAGTCCAATACCACGATATACATATCCACCCTTTTTAAATTGCATTTCTAAAACAAAAGATCCTTCAAAAGACTGTTTTGAAAATAAATCTGATTGTGAATCGGGACTTGTTTTGGGCGAATTGTGTACAATTTTTCCATTTTGCTCAAGAAGTTGTCCCTGATTTGAAGTTATTACATCCCATTTTGATACATCAATGGTACCGTCTTCAAAATCATCGCCAAAAAGGAAAGTGTTTGAAATATTGCTTTTTGCTGTAGCTAATTGATTTCCATAAAGCATATAAATATTTGTTGTAGCATAGCCATTTATTTGAGGCACTTTTACCCAAATATGTGTAGTGGTTTTATTTATTCCAAATTCTCCCTGAATACCAGGTTCTATCCAATAATTTAACGATGTATTATTTTCATTTACAAAACGAATATCGCTACCATCGGCGTTCATTTTTCCGCTAGCAATTAAATCGCTTGTATTAACTATAACCAATACTGAATAATCGCTCAAATTTTCGCTATTATTTATATTATTAACTTCTATTGATTTTTTATAGCTCCAATTACATATTTGTTCTTTTACTGTAAGATTTAAAGTTACAATGCTATCGCAACCAGATGTGCTTGTGAAAGTATTCGTATAAGTTCCTGTTGTGCTATAAGAATTACTGCCAATATAATAGCTTTCTCCTTCGTATATTGAAACGTTTAATGTTTCATTATAATTCTGAGCAACTGTAAGAGTTGCTACATTGCTGGTATCGGAAACAGTACCGCTACTAACAATACATCGATATTGATAATTATCCATTGTAGCTGTAACACCAATAATTTCTAACGAATCGGTAAAATTACCCATATATTGACCACCAATAAGCATAAGATTCATCCAAACTGTGCCATCATAAACCTGCCATTGATAGGAAGAACCGCTAATATTTGTTTCAACGGTAAATATTGTAGTTTCATTTTCACAAACATTATGAGATACCGGTTGTAAAATTATTGGTGATTTATTTTTCATACATCTTACAGAGAATCCATTGTTTTTAGAATTGGTTGTTCTAGCCCATTGGGGCGAATTAAAATACAATCCTCTAAAAAAAGAATTTGATATATCTTCTTCTGTTGATGCCCAAAAATAACCCTGGTAATTAACATCAGAAAATGTTCCATCGTGTCTATATCCTGACGGTAATGCTGTAAAGCCACTACTGTTTGTCCCATAATCCATAGCCCAATGGTTTGTGCCGCTTTCTTTAAGTTTTTCACCCACATCAGTTCCTATAAGTCCAATATTTGTGGTATCAAGAGTAAAATCAATCAATTTTCCTAAAATATTCCATTCCCCATCTGAAGGCATATGCCAACCTGTTGGACAAACGCCTCTTGAATCATTTACAGCATACCAATTATATAAAGCTCCATAAGTTTCAGCATATTGAGCAGAATCATTGTTGTAATAACTTAATGCTCCAGAAGTTAAGCTACTCCATATAATACTATTAGTTTCATTTGGAATTGTAGTGCCATCGGAATAAGTAGCAACATTAAGGTTTTTAGTCATCCACCATTGGTTGCCAATTTTTTCTATTGGGTAGGCTTGACAATCTCTGCCGTCAAATAAAATTTTATTAATTGTGTCGGTTACAGAAATTCCTTGTGCACAATAATTTTCGTAATATAAAGCTGTGATTTCTGATTGAATTAAGGCTCGGTTGTAAAATCGGATGTCGTCGATTTTGCCATTAAAATATCTATTATCAACCGTAAAACAATCTCCAATAATCATATTATTAAAATTAACAGTAGTCAAATAATTATGTGTTTGATCTAAGATACCATTAATATAAAGTTCAGAGTTTCCACCATTAACATAAGAAAAAGCAATATGTACCCATTTATTTGTATCGTTAACAAAAGAATGATTAGAAGCTAGATATCCACCTCCACCATCATTAACCGCAACTTGTAAAGAGTCTCCAGTCTGTTCTATGTTAAAATGCATACTTCCATAATTCCAATCAGCAGAACCAAAAGGCGACTGAGTTCTGTTTTGTGAAAAAGTTTCAATGTTTATCCACATTGCTACTGTAAATGCATTAAAACTTCCAATATTTGGTAATAGAATATTATCATCTATCCCATCAAAACTATAAGCACTATTATTATTTCCAAACCTATCTTGAGTTAGAGTAGCACCGTTAACTGTTCCATCATTACCATTACCACTTTCATCAGCAGCATTATCATTGAATGGATAATATGCAACAAGCCCTGCTGTTGGTATTTGAGCATAAGATTTATTAATGTTCAAAATACCGATTGAACAAATTATAAATGCCAACAAAAGTTGGTTTAAGATTGATTTTTTCTGGGTAGTATTTTTCATATTATGTTGTATTTTTTTTATTCGTTAAAAAATTAGAGTTTATTCCTAATAAATATTTATAAGCAAATCTTCACCTAGTTCGACCACTTCGTGGTCGTATGTTTATAGCATAATTATTCAGCTATAAACGTTTGACTCCTAGGAGTCATACAAACTTTGAACTTTTTATCATATAATTTTTAATTATTTGATTTAACTTACGAATATACATTTTTTTTAACTCAAATTTAATGTTATACAAACAAAAAAAAGGACTAAGTAAAAACTTAATCCTTTTAAAATATTCTTGTTTAAAGACTTATTCTTTAGTTTCTTCTTTTGAAGAAACTGTGTCGTCTGTTTTCTTTTTAGCTCTACTTCTTCTTGTTTTTGGAGCTTCAGCAACTTTTTTGTCTTTAACAGAAAGTAGATTTTCGTTATAGTCAACAAGTTCCATCATACACATTTCGGCATTGTCTCCAAGTCTGTTTCCAGTTTTTAAAATTCTAGTATAACCACCTGGTCTGTTTGCAACTTTAATTGCTACATCTCTGAATAATTCAGCAACAGCAACTTTATCTTGTATGTAGCTAAAAACAACTCTTCTTGAATGGGTAGAATCTTCTTTAGATTTAGTAATCAATGGTTCTACAAATACTCTCAAAGCTTTTGCTTTAGCTAAAGTAGTGCTTATTCTTTTATGTAATATTAAAGAAGCAGCCATATTTGCAAACATAGCTTTTCTGTGAGAGCTAGTCCTGCTTAGTTTATTAAATTTTTTACCGTGTCTCATTGTTCATTTACGATTTACGATTTATGATTTACGATTTAAAATTCTAAAAATTCTAAATTCTAAATGCTAAATCCTTAATTATTACTCTTTGTCTAATTTATATTTACTAATATCCATTCCAAAACTTAGATTCATATTAACTAATAAATCTTCAAGTTCTGTTAAGGATTTTTTACCAAAATTTCTGAACTTTAATAAATCATTCTTATTGAAAGTTACTAAATCACCTAATGTTTCAACATCTGCAGCTTTTAAGCAATTTAAAGCTCTTACAGATAAATCCATATCAACTAATTTAGTTTTAAGCAACTGACGCATATGAAGCACTTCTTCGTCAAATTCTTCATTTGCAAATTTCTCATCAGAATCAAGAGTAATCTTTTCGTCTGAAAAAAGCATAAAGTGATAAATAAGAATTTTGGCTGCTTCTTTTAAAGCTTCTTTTGGATGTATAGAGCCATCTGTTTGAATTTCAAAAATAAGTTTTTCGAAATCTGTTTTCTGTTCAACTCTAATATTTTCAATAAAGAATTTTACATTTCTGATAGGAGTAAATACAGAACTTACTGGAATAACACCAAATTCGCTATTAGCATTTTTGTTTTCTTCAGAAGTAATATATCCTCGACCTTTTGAAACTGTAATATCTAATTGTAATTTAACATCCGATGTCATATTACAAATTATATGGTCAGGGTTTAATACTTTAAAACCAGTAAGGAAACGACCAATATCTCCAGCCTTAAAAACTTCCTGACCTGATATAACAACAGTAACCTTCTCGTTATCAAAATCTTCAATTTGTCTTTTAAATCTAACTTGCTTTAGATTTAAAATTAATTGAGTCATATCTTCATGAATTCCTTTTATAGTTGAAAATTCATGTTCAACTCCTTCGATTTTTACATTAGTAATTGCATATCCTTCAAGTGAAGATAATAAAATTCTTCTTAATGCATTTCCTACTGTTATTCCATAACCAGGTTCTAATGGACGAAATTCGAATTTACCAAAAGTATCATCTGCTTCTACCATTATTACTTTATCCGGTTTTTGAAATGCTAATATTGCCATATTTATAATTTACGATTTACGATTAACTATTTACGATTTTTAAAATAATACTATTTAGAGAACAATTCAACAATTAGTTGTTCTTTAATATTTTCAGGTATATCTTCTCTTTCAGGCTGTTTAACAAATCTACCAGCTAAATTTTCACTATCCCATTCTAACCAAGAAAATTTCGAAGTATTTTGATATGAAATAGAGTTAGTAATAACTTCCATTGATTTAGATTTTTCTCTAACACCAACAAAATCGCCAGGTTTAACTATATAAGAAGGAATATTTAACATATTTCCATTAACAGTAATATGACGATGAGAAACTAGTTGTCTGGCTGCTCTTCTAGTAGGTGCAATACCTAATCTAAAAACAACATTATCCAATCTTGACTCTAATATTTGAAGTAATACTTCACCAGTAATACCTTTTTTACGTGAAGCTAAATTAAACATTTTAGCAAATTGTTTTTCTAATAATCCATAGGTGTATTTAGCTTTTTGCTTTTCTTTAAGCTGCATACCATATACAGACATTTTCTTTCTCTTTTTTGAAAGACCGTGTTGTCCTGGGGGATAATTCTTTTTTTCTAAGCTTTTATCTGGTCCAAAAATAGGTTCTCCAAATTTTCTTGCAATCTTTGATTTCGGTCCTAAGTACTTTGCCATTTTTATTTACAATTTTATTATATTCAATATTACAGATAAGTTTATACTCTTCGTCTTTTAGGAGGACGACAACCATTATGAGGAAGTGGAGTTACATCAACAATTTCCAGCACCTCAATACCACAATTATTAATTGCACGTATTGCTGATTCACGACCAGCACCAGGTCCTTTTACATAAACTTTAACTTTTCTCAATCCTGCATCAAAAGCGACTTTTCCACAATCTTCGGCAGCTGTTTGAGCAGCATATGGAGTATTCTTTTTAGAACCTCTAAAACCTCTTTTACCAGCAGAAGACCATGATATTACTTGTCCTTCATTATTTGTTAATGAAATAATTACATTATTAAATGATGAAAAAACATGAGCTTCACCAATTGGCTCAACTTTTACTACTTTTTTCTTTACTGATTTAACCTTCTTAGCCATAGTTCACTACTTATTTAGTTGCTTTCTTTTTATTAGCAACGGTTTTTTTCTTTCCTTTTCTTGTTCTTGAATTATTCTTGGTACTTTGACCTCTAACTGGAAGACCAATACGATGACGAATACCTCTATAGCAACCAATATCAATAAGTCGCTTAATATTAAGCTGAACCTCAGATCTTAATTCTCCTTCAATCTTATATGATGTTGAAAGAATATTTCTAATACTAGATAATTGATCATCAGTCCAATCCTGAACTTTAATATTTTTATCTACACCTGCTTCTTGTAAAATTCTATTAGAAGCACTTACTCCTATACCGTAAATATAGGTTAGAGATATTTCACCTCTTTTATTATTTGGAATATCAACTCCAGCTATCCTCGCCATAGTTTACTGTTTATATTTACAAAATTAATAATTATCCTTGACGTTGTTTATACTTTGGGTTCTTTTTATTAATAACATACAGTCTGCCGTTTCTTTTTACAATTTTGCAGTCTGGTGTTCTTTTCTTTATTGATGCCCTGACTTTCATAATACTATCTTTATTTTATTTATATCTAAATGTTATTCTTCCTTTTGTTAAATCATAAGGTGACATTTCTAATCTTACTTTATCACCTGGTAATATTTTAATATAGTGCATTCTCATTTTTCCAGAAATATGTGCTGTAATCACATGTCCATTTTGCAATTGCACTCTAAACATAGCATTTGATAATGCTTCTATTATTGTTCCGTCTTGTTCTATTGAAGGCTGCTTCGCCATAGTCTAATTTAAAATTTGTTCTATATAATCGAATGTTGTTAATATTTCGGCCTTTTCTTTTCTAACTGCAATGGTATGCTCAAAATGTGCTGATGGTTTTCTGTCTTTTGTACTAATAGTCCATCCATCATTACTTTCGACTACATCTTTCTTTCCTAAATTAATCATCGGTTCAATTGCTATAACTAATCCAGTTTTTAATTTTAATCCAGAACCTTTTTTTCCATAATTTGGAACTTCTGGTTTTTCGTGTAGATTTCTACCTATACCATGACCAACTAGTTCTCGGACTACACTGAATCCCATTTTTTCAGCATGGCTTTGCACTGCATTTCCGATATCTCCTATTCTATTTCCTTCTATTGCAGATTCAATTCCCTTATAAAGGGCTTCTTTAGTAACAGAAAGTAATTTTCTTTTTTGATCACTTCCATTTCCTACTAAAAAAGTATAAGCACTATCTCCATAATACTTATTTAAAATTACACCACAGTCAACAGAAACAATATCTCCTTCTTTTAATTCATAAGACGAAGGTATTCCATGAACTACTTGTTCATTAACTGAAATACATAGAGTATTTGGGAAATCTCTATATCCAAGAAATCCTGGTATTCCATTATTGTCTCTAATAAATTGCTCTGCAATATTATCAAGTTTTAAAGTTGTTATACCTGAACAAATATTTTTAGCAACTTCTGCTAAAGTTCTAGAAACCAAATCACAACTTTGTTTCAATAATTGAATTTCTTCCTCTGTCTTATAAAAAACCATCAAAGAACCTTATTAAATTGAAGCATTACTTCCTGCACGACCTTTAATTCGTCCAGTTTTCATTAAGCCATCATAATGGCGCATCAATAAATGACTTTCAATTTGCTGTAAAGTATCAAGAACAACACCTACCAAAATTAATAATGATGTTCCTCCATAAAACTGTGCAAATTGATTATTTACTCCAGCAATCATAGCAAAAGCAGGCATTATTGCCACCAATGCTAAAAACATTGAACCAGGTAGAGTAATTTTTGACATTATAGAATCTAAAAACTCTACAGTTTTTTTACCAGGTTTAACCCCTGGAATAAATCCTCCATTTTTTTTCATATCTTCTGCCATTTGTACAGGATTAATAGTAATAGCAGTGTAAAAATATGTAAACAAAATAATCAATATAGCAAAAGTAAAATTATACCAAAATCCCATATAATTAGAAAATGCTGCTGCAAAACCTGACATTGCATCAGAGCTAGCAAAACCAACTAGAGTTATAGGAATAAACATTATTGCTTGAGCAAAAATGATTGGCATAACTCCTGCTGCATTAACTTTCAATGGAATATATTGACGAACTCCACCATATTGCTTATTTCCAACAATTCTTTTAGCATATTGAACAGGTATTCGCCTTGTTCCTTGAACTAATAATATTACAGTTCCAATAACAACTAACAGACTTACTAATTCTACTAAGAACAAAACTAAACCACCGCCCTGAACTTCCAATCTAGAAAAGAATTCAGCAGCCAACGAGAATGGTAATCTTGCTATAATACCAATCATGATTATTAATGATATTCCATTTCCGATACCTCTGTCTGTAATTTTTTCTCCTAACCACATTACAAATACAGTACCTGCAATTAAGATAACTACAGAAGAAAGCCAGAAGAATGAACCTTGTAAAACGAAAGCAGATTCTGGAAGTTGTGCTTTAAGATTTGCCAAATAACCAGGAGCTTGAAATCCAGTTATTAAAACTGTTAAATATCTTGTAATCTGATTTATTTTATTTCTTCCACTCTCTCCTTCTTTCTGTAATCGTTGAAAATAAGGAATTGCTATACCCAACAACTGAATTACAATTGAAGACGAGATGTAAGGCATTATACCTAATGCAAAAATTGATGCATTTGAAAACGCTCCACCAGAAAACATATTTAATAAACCTAATACACCATCAGAAGTTTGTGCTTTTAAGGCTTCTAGTTGAGTTGGATCAATACCAGGAATTACGACAAAAGACCCTAATCGATAAACAAGAAGAATACCGAGAGTTGTTAAAATTCTAGATCTTAACTCCTCGATTTTATAAATATTCTTTAGGGTTTCAAAAAATTTTTTCATTCAATTATAATTTTATTGCTGAACCTCCATTAGCTTCAATAGCTGCTATTGCAGATTTTGAAAATGCATTCGCTGTTACTTCTAATTTTGTTGATAATGTTCCATTTCCAAGAATTTTGATAAGACTATTTTTAGAAACTAGACCACAAGAAACTAATGTTTGAACATCTATTTTTTCTAATTTTTGAGTTTCTGAAATAGTTTGTAAATCACTTAGGTTAATAACCTTATATTCTTTTCTAAAAATATTATTAAAGCCAAACTTAGGCAAGCGTCTTTGCATTGGCATCTGACCACCTTCAAAACCTTTTTTTGATTTATAACCTGAACGTGATTTAGCTCCTTTATGACCTTTTCCAGAAGTACCACCTCTACCAGATCCTTGACCTCTTCCTAATCTTTTACCTTTTCTTACAGAACCTTCTGCTGGTTGTAAATTATGTAAATCCATCTTTACTTGTTTGTTAGAATTTATTAATCTAAATTTTTATTAAAAACTGAATTAAACTTCAGTTGTACTGATTAAATGTTTTACTTTATTAATCATACCTAGTATTTGAGGTGTTATCTCATGCTCTACAGTTTGATTAAGTTTTTTTATACCTAAAGCTTCAAGTGTTCTTTTTTGTCTTTCAGGACATTTAATCTTACTTCTTGTTTGTGTAATTTGAATTTTTGCCATTGTATTTTATCTTTTTACAAACCAGAGGTTTGTGTTACAGTTAACCTTTAAATACTTTTTCTAATTTGATTCCACGTTGCTGAGCAACTGAATAAGCATCTCTTAATTCTAATAAAGCGTTTACAGTAGCCTTAACAATATTATGAGGATTTGAAGAGCCTTTTGATTTTGCTAAAACGTCAGTAATTCCAACACTTTCTAAAACTGCACGCATAGCATTTCCAGCTTTAACTCCAGTACCATGTGATGCAGGTTTTAAAAATACTTCAGCACCGCCAAATTTTGCAAGTTGCTCATGAGGTATAGTACCTTTATAAATAGGAATTCTAATTAAGTTTTTCTTTGCATCTTCAACTCCTTTTGAAATAGCAGATGTAACCTCATTAGCTTTTCCTAAACCAAAACCAACAATACCATTTTCATTACCAACAACTACTATTGCAGAAAAACTGAATGTTCTACCTCCTTTAGTAACTTTTGTAACTCTGTTAATTGCAACTAATCTATCTTTTAATTCAAGATCGCTTGTTTTTACTTTTCTTATACTTGTAGTCATAGCTAATATTAAAATTTTAAACCTGCTTCTCTGGCAGCATCTGCCAATGATTTTATTCTACCATGATATAAAAAGCCATTTCTGTCGAATATTACTTCTGAAATACCTTTTTCAATAGCTTTTTGAGCTATCATTTTGCCAACTAAGCTGGCTTGTTGAATTTTATTAACGCTTTTATTCTCTAATAATTCTTTACTTAATGAAGACGTTGATACTAAAGTTACATTATTAATATCATCTATTATTTGAACAGAAATTTGACGATTACTTCTAAAGATAGACATTCTTGGAGCAGTAGATGTTCCAGAAATCTTCTTTCTAATTCTCATTTTAATTCTTTGTCTTCTTTCTAACTTAGTTAGTGCCATTTTTATTTACGATTTTACGATTTACGATTTATGATTTACGATTTTAAACGCTTGCAGCTTTACCAGCTTTTCTACGTAATACTTCGTTTACAAACTTAATACCTTTACCTTTATAAGGTTCTGGCGGTCTGAATGATCTAATTTTAGCAGCAATTTTTCCTAATAGTTCTTTATCAAAACTACTTAAAGTAATAATAGGATTAGCTCTTCTTTCAGTTCTAGTTTCAACAGTTACTTCGTCTGGTATTCTGAAGAAAATATCATGTGAATATCCTAAAGATAATTCTAATATTTGTCCATTATTTACAGCTTTATAACCAACACCAACAACTTCTTGTTCTACTTTAAAACCAGTAGAAACACCAACTACCATATTATTAATTAATGCTCTATATAAACCATGAAGAGATCTATGCATATTTTCATCAGATGGACGAGTTACATGCAATTCATTTTCAACTTTTTCAATTTTAATATCGCTATTAACTTTTCTACTTAATTCTCCTAATTTTCCTTTTACTGTTACAATATTATCCTTATCAATATTGATAGTAACACCAGCAGGAACATGAATTGGGAGTTTACCTATTCTTGACATATTATTCCTCCAATTAATAAATATAACATAAAACCTCGCCACCAGTATTCTTTTCGCGAGCCTCTTTATCTGTCATTACACCATAAGAAGTAGAAAGAATTGCAATACCTAATCCATTCAATACTCTTGGTAAATCATCTGTCCCTACATATTTTCTTAAACCTGGTTTACTAATTCTTTCAAGTTTTTTAATTGCAGGAATTTTTGTTGTTGGATGATACTTCAATGCAATTTTAATATTACCTTGAATTCCTGTATCTTCGAATTTATAACTTAAAATGTAACCTTTCTCAAACAAAACTTTTGTAAGTTCTTTTTTCATATTTGAAGCAGGCATTTCAACTATTTTATGCTTGGCTTTCAAAGCATTTCTTAATCTTGTCAAATAATCTGATATCGGATCAGTCATATCTATCTATTTTTAATTTTTACCAACTAGCTTTTGTTATTCCAGGAATTAAACCAGCAGAACACATTTCTCTAAAAGTAATTCTACTAATTCCAAATTGTCTCATATATCCTTTTGGTCTTCCTGTAAGCTTACATCTGTTATGTAATCTAACTGGAGAAGAATTTTTAGGAAGCTTGCTAAGAGCAGTATAATCACCTTCTGCTTTTAATTTAGCTCTTTTCTCAGCATATTTTTCGCATAATTTAAGCCTTTTTACCTCTCGGGCTTTCATTGATTCTTTTGCCATATATTATCTCTTAATATTTTTAAATGGTAAACCAAATTCTCTTAATAAAGCATAACCTTCTTCATCAGAAACTGCAGTAGTAACAAAACATACTTCCATTCCTTTAATTTTATGTACTTTATCAATGTCGATTTCAGGGAAAATAATTTGCTCAGTAACTCCTAAAGTATAGTTACCTCGACCATCAAATTTATAATTAACTCCTTTAAAATCTCTAATCCTTGGTAGCGATACGCTAATAAGTCGATCTAAAAATTCATACATCCTATCTCTTCTTAAAGTAACTTTAAGACCAATAGGCATATCTTTTCTAAGTTTAAAGTTAGATATATCTTTTTTAGACATTGTAGATACAGCTTTCTGACCAGTAATATTTGATACTTCTGTAATTGAAATATCAATTAATTTTTTATCAGCAATTGCATCTCCTAAACCTTGATTAACTACAATTTTTTGAAGTTTTGGAACCTGCATAACAGACTTATATCCAAACTCTTTCATTAAAGCAGGTACTACTTCCTCTTTATATTTTTTCTGCAACGATGGAATATAGCTCATTACTTAATTTCCTCCCCAGATTTTTTTGAATAACGTACTAGTTTATTTGTTTTTTCACTAATTCTTCTTCCAATTCTTGTTGGTTTTCCAGATGATGGATCTATCAACAATAAATTTGAAATATTAATTGATGCTTCTTTTTTAACAATACCTCCATTTGGAGATTTTGCATTAGGCTTAGTATGCTTTGATACCATATTAACACCTTCAACTATTGCTCTATTTTTAGAAGTAATTACTTCAAGGACTTTTCCTTGTTGACCTTTATCGTCACCAGCAATTACAACCACAATATCGCCTTTCTTAATATGACATTTATTATTCATAAAATATATTTTTCTTTTTTATAATACTTCAGGTGCAAGAGAAACTATTTTCATATATTGCTTTTCACGTAATTCTCTAGCAACTGGTCCAAAAATACGAGTACCTTTTATTTCACCAGCATTATTAAGAAGTACACAAGCATTATCGTCAAATCTAATGTATGAACCGTCAGCTCTTCTGATTTCTTTTTTTGTTCTAACAACAACTGCTTTTGCAACTGATCCTTTTTTTGTATCACCAGAAGGTAAAGCTGTTTTTACTGCAACAACAATAACATCTCCAATTGAAGCATATCTTCTACCTGAGCCGCCTAAGACTCTAATGCACAAAACTTCTTTTGCTCCGCTATTATCTGCTACTATTAATCTTGATTCCTGTTGTATCATAATTATTTAGCTCTTTCAATTATTTCTACTAATCTCCATCTCTTTAATCTGCTCATTGGTCTAGATTCCATAACTTTAACAGTATCACCAATATTACAGTCATTTTTTTCGTCATGTGCATAAAACTTAGATGTCTTATTCACAAACTTTCCGTATTTTGGATGTTTTTCTTTTCGTTTTACAACAATCACAATAGATTTATCCATTTTGCTGCTAACAACAACACCAACACGTTCTTTTCTTAAATTCCTATTAAGCTCTTCCATTCTGCTTTATTTTTGTTCTTTTCTTGTATTAAGTTCTGTCTGTAATTTTGCAATGTGTCTTCTTACATGTCTTAATTTTAAAGGATTTTCAAGAGGCGACACAGCATGATTCATTTTAAGCTTTAACAACATACCTTGTTCATCATCAATTTTTTCAATAATTTCTTTTGTTGTAAGCTCTTTAATTTCGTTTGTTTTCATTGTAATGATATGTTAATTTTCAGCATAATCTCTTCTTACTATAAACTTCGTCATAACAGGAAATTTCTGTGATCCTAGTCTTAATGCTTCTTTTGCGACATCTAATGGAACTCCATCAATTTCAATTAATATTCTACCTGGAGTAACAGGTGCAACAAAACCTTCTGGGGCTCCCTTACCTTTACCCATACGTACTTCAGCAGGTTTTTTAGTAATAGGTTTATCAGGGAAAATTCTAATCCAGATATTACCTTCACGTTTCATATAACGAGTTACTGCTTGTCTTGCAGCTTCAATTTGTCTAGCAGTAATCCAAGAACTCTCTAATGTTTTAAGTGCAAATGAACCAAAGGATATTTGACTACCCCTTTGAGCAAAACCTTTCATTTTGCCTTTCTGTTGCCTTCTAAATTTTGTTTTCTTTGGTTGTAACATTTTATTCTAAGATTATATATTATTTCTTATTTCTTCTTTTTGTAAAACCTTTGGTTTTTTGTTGTATTAATCCAAGATTTGGAGTTAAATCTCTTTTTCCATAGATTTCACCTTTGCAAATCCAAACTTTAACACCAATTAAACCATAAGTAGTTTTTGCTTCACCTAAAGCATAATCAATATCTGCTCTAAAAGTATGAAGAGGAGTTCTTCCTTCTTTAAACATTTCCGAACGTGCCATTTCTGCTCCACCTAATCTTCCAGAACACATTATTTTAATTCCTTCTGCTCCCATTCTCATTGTAGAAGCAATTGACATTTTAACTGCTCTTCTGAATGAAATTTTACCTTCTAATTGACGGGCAACATTATTTGCAACTAAAACAGCATCTAACTCAGGTCTTTTAATTTCAAAGATATTTATTTGAACATCTTTGTTTGTAATCTTTTTAAGTTCTTCTTTTAACTTATCTACTTCCTGACCACCTTTGCCGATAATAATACCTGGGCGTGCGGTGTTAACGGTTATAGTAATAAGTTTCAAAGTACGTTCAATAACGATACGAGAAACACTAGCTTTAGCTAAACGAGCATTTAAATAGTTTCTAATTTTATGATCTTCAACTAATTTACTTGAATAATCATTTCCTCCATACCAGTTAGAATCCCATCCTCTAATAATACCTAGTCTGTTTGATATTGGATTACACTTATTTCCCATCTAATTCTAAATTTATGATAATTTTTAATTATTTACTTCTTCTTGAGCTACTTTAATACTTTTGTCAGTTCCAAGTACTACAGTAATATGATTTGATCTTTTTCTTTTACGATAAGCTCTACCCTGAGGTGCTGGAGATACTCTTTTTAACATTCTACCTGCATCAACATATACTTCACTAACAATTATATTCGATTCTTCAATTCTAGATCCAGTATTTTTTTGTTGCCAATTTGCAACAGCAGACATCACTAATTTTTCAAGACTATTAGAAGCTTCTTTAGAACTATATTTTAGTAGATTAAGAGCATTATTTACTTCTACTCCTCTAATCATATCAGCAACTAATCTCATCTTTCTTGGAGAAGTAGGGCAATTTTTTAAAATTGCTATTGCTTTAAGCTTCTTTGCTTCTTTTCGTTTTTCTGCGCTAATTCTTTTTCTTGCACCCATAATTATTTCTTTTAAAGACAATTCTGCCTCTTAATTATTTTTTATTACCTGCGTGACCTCTAAATGTTCTTGTTGGAGCAAATTCGCCTAATTTATGTCCTACCATATTTTCAGTAACATAAACTGGAATAAATTTATTTCCATTGTGTACAGCAATTGTTAATCCTACAAATTCAGGTGAAATCATAGAAGCTCTTGCCCAAGTTTTAATAGTAGTTTTTCTGCTTGTATCATTCATTTTAAAAACTTTTTTTTCAAGCTTAAAATCAATATAAGGTCCTTTTTTTAGTGATCTACTCATAATTTATTCTTTAACTACGAAATTATTTTTTTCTTCTTTCAATTATAAACTTATTTGAAACATTCTTTGGTGC
>MEND01000204.1:0-16830 GCA_001768975.1 Bacteroidetes bacterium GWA2_31_9
TTTTTAAGGTTTTTTGATAATAATTAATTCCTTTTTTGTATCAAAATCAATTATATATAGCTTTTCTTTCTCTTCATTTAGTTCAATCAAACAATTTTTTCTTTCATCTTTTTTCATATTTGACTTTGCCAACGGACCCTTTTTAGGGTATATATCCAAAAAATAAAATTTATTTGTATTTTTATTAACAAAAACTATAACTCTAAAGCCCTCACTTTTTGCATTTCCGCCACAAGACTGTACTCTAAGTTTGAGCATTCTTGCAATAGGATGATTGCCATTTAATCTGTAACCGTTTTCAAATAAATCGTCATCACTTTTGTTATTAAACGCATTAAACAGATGATTTAAAATACATCCATAATTTTTGGTTTTAGATAATAAATTGTTGATTGATTTATTTAATCTATTTGTTGCAAAAAAATCCACAGTTAGAGTTTAAAGAAGATTAGTAATAAGGCTATTAAGCTCTTCTGATTCATCCAATAAGAATGTATCTTCAATGTCTTCTAAATATTCTCTTAAAGTTCTGATATTAGTTCTTAAATCATTCAATGCTGTTTTACAGCCAGTTGAAACAATATCACTTTTTGTTAATTTAGCAAATAAAATACTCGTTTGAGTAGCAAACTTGCTTAATTCTAATATAATTTGTTTTAAAGATTCAATTTCCTTGTCGCTAATGACTTTGCAACTGCTTAAATCATCAAAGTGTTTGAATAATTTTAAATAGCAATCGTTGATTATGTTAAGACCTTTATTTATAGATATTATACCATCTAATAATAAATTTGTGTAATCCTCTTGGCTTAAAAAAATTTCAGCTTGTGTTTTACAATCCAGTATATTCTCTTCAACTTTGAATATCGTAGTCATTTTTTCAATATCTATAGTTTGTTTATGATTGTAAAATTAAGAAATATAAACAGGAAATCATAAAATTTTAAATCAATAACTTAAAATAAATCTATTTAGGTAAAATTATTTCGACTTAATAAACATTATACCGAATAATATTTTATAAAAAAAATTGGCAAGATTCAGGGCTAAAGCCCAAATAATTTCAAGTCTATTAACCCCGACCTTAAGGTCGGGGTTATAATAAGACAGAAAGAAGGGGCTTTAGCCCTGACATAAAAACTTATTCGGTATAAACTCTAATATTAAACTTCTACATTAAAGTTTTTTTTTATTCTTGTCTTTTAAGTTTGTTGATGTCATTGTTTGAAATACCTCTTCTTCTATTTCTTGTATCATTGAAGTAAAGCTTCTTTCATATTCATAACCACTTGTTTGACCTATTTGGCTCTTTTTCCATGTAGTTATTCTTTCTTTAAACATTTCTGCTTGTTTTTCTTCTTTTTTCCCTATAATTTTTTAAACAAAGAAAACTCATTATCAAACTCATTATTTGCTTAATAACAATCTAATACAAACATTTTGTTGTTAATAGAAAATTTGTTGTACACCCTCAAATAGTGATTTAATATTTTGTAAATACTCTGTACTTATTAATGTATAAACTTTTGTAGTCTTACTACTTTTATTCAATAATAACTCTCGTAAACAGAGTTAATAAGAAAACACAAGTCATTATTAGAAAAACTCATGAATAAAAGTATAGAAATCACTAATAAATATGTGTTTCGGTTTTTATTTCTTCAATATCAATTTTTTTATTGTCGATTGAACGCCATGCATACCAAATATAAGCAATTACAAAAGGAACTAATAATGATACATAACTCATTATTGTTAATGTGTAATAACTTGATGAACTATTTTCTATAGTTAATGAACTTTGCAAATCAAAAGTCGAAGGATAGTATGCTGTATTATTGAAACCTGCTAATAAAAACAATGAAAAAACAGTTAGAATTGTTCCAATACCTGTTGCCCAAATTCCTTTTGTATGACATTTTACAAAACATGTTATTGGTCTAATAATTCCTAATAAAACCAACGCAACTCCTACAACGAACAAAACGGCAACAATTGGCATTGCAATTAAATTATGCAGGTATTTGTAAGGCTCAACAAAAACCTCCTTAGTTGTTGGGTTTATCGCAAAACCGTTTGATAACAGCAACCAAACAGTAAAAGTTAAAAAGAATATTACAAATGGAATTGCATTGTAAAGTAGTTGTTTTTTAATACGTTCCATAATTTCAGTATTATTAACTCTGTTCATAAAATATAGTAAAGCTAAAACTCGTGCTAAGAAAAAAACGGTTAAACCTAATGCAAGATTTTGTAAATTTAGTGCGGCTTCTAATCCATAAGCAAGTCCTGTCCATTCCGAAATTATGGGCATTTTATTGCCTGTCAATAACGTCAAATTCATTTTGTCAACAGAAAATTGCGAACCTGTAAAAAATGTTGCTACTGCTGTGCCTATTAAAATTGTTCCAAGTAAACCATTTATAAATAGTAATATTTCATAAAACCGATGTCCAAATAAATTGTTTGGTTTTTTGCGAAATTCATAAGAAACAGCTTGCACAACAAAAGCAATAAGAATGAGCATCCAAACCCAATAAGCACCACCAAAACTTGTAGAATAAAACAATGGAAATGATGCAAAAAAAGCACCACCAAATGTAACTAATGTTGTAAATGTAATTTCCCATTTTCTACCTAAGAGATTTACCAGAATAGTACGTTCGTCTTCTGATTTTCCAAGTGTATAAATAAGTGTTTGTCCGCCTTGTACAAACATTAGAAACACAAGGATTGCACCCAATAGCGAAACTATTATCCACCAGTATTGTTGCAATGCGATATATTGAAATGTTTCAAACATGATTTTATATTTTTAATGTTAGTAATTTAGTTTGTTTTTAAATCAACACTTTCAGGCTCAGGTCCTTTTTTGATTTGCGATAGCATAATTTTTATTTCGGCTATGAGCAATCCTGTAAAAATGACAAAAAATAACCAAAAAGTAAGTTGAACAGAAGCTGGTTTAATTTGCGAAACGGCAGCAATTGATGGTAAAATATCTTGGATTACCCATGGCTGACGACCAACTTCAGCAACTATCCAACCCAATTCGGAAGCAATATAAGCCAACGGAATTGACCAAAGAGCTGTATATAAGATAAATCGTTTCTTCCCAATCTTATCTTTTTTAGTCAATATTAAAATAACAAGAAATAAAGCAATAAAATGAAAGCCCAATCCTACCATTATTCTGAATGAATAAAATGTGAGCGGAATATTTGGAACTAATTCATTTACATCTCTGTTTGCGTAATAACCATAACCAAAATGAGCATAATTTTCTTCAAATTTAGTAAGTGCAACATTGGCAATACTGTCGTTTCCTGTTTTTTTGGCATTCTTATATTCAGCAAGCGACATTATTGAAATTTTACCTTTTTCAGTTCTTTCTTTATACGACAATATATTGTGTTGTTTATTTCCATTCACCAAATCATCAACACCTGGAACATAAGCGTTTGCATCTTGAAATGCCATGATTGAAAGCAAACTTGGAATTTCGATTTTAAATGTAAAATCCTGTTTCCTAATAATTGTATCGGTATGATTCTTTTGTAAAAGTCCAATTACTGCGAGTGGTGCATTTTGCTGACCTTTATATAGATTTTCCATTGCAGCAAATTTCATTGGTTGATGTTGAGCCATATTTCGAGCCGAACCGTCGCCTGTAATGATTATTAACAATGAAGCAACTAATCCAAAAACAGAAGCAACAATGATGCTTTTTTTGGCAAACAATAGTTCTCTGTGTTTCAATAAAAACCAAGCACTAACTCCTATTACAAATACAGAAGATAATACATAAGCAGATGTAACCGTATGGAAAAATTTATTCATTGCTACAGGCGAAAATAGTACTTCCCAAAAATTGACCATTTCGTTTCGTGCCATATCAGGGTTAAATTTCATTCCAGCAGGATATTGCATCCATGCATTTGCTACTAAAATCCACAATGCAGATAGGTTTGAACCAATTGCTACTAACCAAGTTGAAATTAAATGAAATTTTTTACTCACTTTATTCCATCCAAAAAACATAACTGCAATAAATGTACTTTCTAAGAAAAAAGCCATAATACCTTCAATTGCAAGTGGAGCTCCAAAAATATCTCCTACAAACCACGAATAATTTGACCAATTTGTGCCAAATTCGAATTCAAGTATTAATCCGGTTGCAACTCCTATTGCAAAATTAATTCCGAATAATGTCATCCAAAATTTTGTAATCCGTTTCCATTCCGGATTACTTGTCCTTACATATTGGGTTTCCATAAATGCAACAATAAACGAAAGTCCAAGTGTAAGTGGCACAAACAGATAATGATACATTGCTGTAAGTGCAAACTGGGCTCGTGACCAGTCAACTAGAGAAAAATCAACATGTTCCATGCTTTAAAAATTATTATTTTGTTAACTGATTAATTATATAGTTACTACGTTCTTCGTCGGTTTTGAAATTTGTATTTAAAAAGTTAGGAAAAAAAAACAATTTTAAAATTAAAAATATTATTCCCAACTTTATGATAATAATTGTCCAAAGTTTTTTTCCTATTGTCATGTTTTTAAAACCTTGAAAATAAAACTGGAAAATATTTTTTAGCATTTATATCATTGTTTGTTAGTTTCGTATTGTAAACGATTTTACTGTAACCGTTTACTACTTTGAAAAGCTTGACATTTAATCACAGTATGTATAAAGTCGTTAATATGCGTGCATATAGTTGTTATTGCCAAGATTTACTTTCAATTAAAATTTTTTGCTAAATTAGGTATTCCAATACCATTATACAAGAATGTGTTTAGTGTTTTATAATATGTTTTTGTTAAAGATGGGTTAATGGTCAGACTGTGTTTTCTTATTGACACGATTTAATAAGTTTTTATCTTTTCTCACTATTTTTGTTGAATAACCAGATTCATTCCAGCCCAGTTTTTGCCAAACCTATGATAGCTGTATTATTTTAAATGTTTGACGATTGAAATAATCAAACCGCTATTATAATTATGCTGTTTTAATTCATTTTCAATTGTTAAGATTGGTGTCATTTGCACATTAATTATTGGCTCAATTCCAACGCTAATTTTATCATTTATATATTTTTCAATTCTAATACTTCCAGAAAGTCCGAAAATAAATTTATTATAACTTGCATAGTACTCTTTTAAGATAGGTTTTGTTAATAATTCTTCATAGTTTTTTGGTTTTAATACATTACGATATAAAACATAGCTAAACACAGAACCAATTCTAACATAAATCTTTAACGACTTATCAAAAACACGGTAAGATAGAGATAATGGAACATTTAAATGATGGTAATAATTTTTAAAATTAAATTCTTCAGTTCCATCATAAGATGAAATTAATTGTCCATTATAGTAGTATTGATGCCCTTTATTAAGATCTAATTTATTTGATTCTCCTGTTTTTGAGTAATTAATTCCAATGATAATATTAAACTTTTTCAAAGAATGAGTAAAATTAAAACCAATTGAATAACCGAAAACAGCATATTCAGTAGTGTCTAAAAGATTTCTAAAGTCTTTTGAGTCATAGTAAATAAATTTATTTTTTATGTTACCATTTTCATTCGAAGTAAAGTATCTATATGAATACATTGGAGATAAGTCCAACGAAATAGCATTTGTTGATTGTCCAAAGCAATTTATTGAATAGTAAAGTCCAAATATTAATGTAACATATTTCATAATTCTGACTAACGTAATAGCAATTTATTAATGTATCCACACAAAAATATTAAGAAAAAAACGAAATACCACATAATTAGCTGAAAATAATATAAAAGGAAGGTGAAAATGATTAATAAAAACATTGTTTGACTATGCAGCAATGGATATTTTGTTTTGTGCTGATATTCTATGTTTTACAATATTGTTTTTTCTCTCAATGTTTGTAATTAAATTTTCGTGAACTTGTCTCAATTTTTAATCGGAAATGTTTTACAAAGATTTTTTTTCTGCACTTTGAACTTTTACTTAATAATACAATTAGGATTTATAAGATTATTTTTTTATTTTTGAATAAAATAAAGAATATTCAAAATTGTGTAATGTAAATTAAATCAGTATCATAGTGAGGGATTTTTTAAAACTTTATATTGTTTCTATCTTGTTTTTTTACATAATAACCTGTCGTTCGGTAATTGCACAAGATGTAAATATTCTTGAAAAAAATTGTCATCTGGATATCTCTGTTTCCAGAAATAACATTCATATCAAAGAACAAAACTATGTGTCGAAAAGGTTTTTAAATAACATAAACCAAAATACCAAGGATGCTGTGTTTTATTCAAGTTTTGACCCAATTGTTAAGTTTGAGGCGTGGACAGAAATTCCTCAACAAAACGATAAGAGCAAAATCATAAAAGTAGTTACTGATGAAGAAAAAAGTGTATTGCAAAGAGGCATATTTTACAATGATTATATTCGGAAAGAATTTATTTATCCAGCAGTAGTCAAAAATTCTATTGGTGTTTTAAAATATAGTCAGGAGATAAAAGATCCACATTTCATTAATACTTACTTTTTTGACGATCAATATAATGTTGACAAGTCATCGTTTTCTATTACTACACCGATTTCAGTAAAAATTGAGTTTTCTATTTTTAATACCGATGAATACGACGTTAAATTTACTCAGGATACGATAAAAAAAACAGTAAAATATACATGGGAAATTAATAACTTAAAAAAGCTTGAACATTCATCAAAATCTCCACCCAGAGCATATTATGCTCCACATATTATCGCTCGAATTAATTCGTATAAATTTAAAGGAACTGATATTACTGTGTCTTCAAGTGTTGATGATTTATTTAAGTGGTATAATTCTTTAATAAATAAAATTCCAAAATCTGAAAATGAGAATGAACTTAAGCTGAAGGTTAATGAATTGACTAAAAATTCTACTAGTGAAACTGAAAAGATAAAATTGATTTACAAATGGGTACAATCAAATATTAAATATATAGCTTTTGAAGATGGCTTAGGAGGCTTTATACCACGTGCTGCTGGTGATGTATTTGCAAAAAAATATGGCGATTGTAAAGATATGGCTAACTTACTTAAAACTATGCTAAACTTGGCTGATATTCCTGCATTTTTTACTTGGATTGGAACAATAGCAATTCCATATTCATATTACGAAGTTCCAAGTATAAATTCTGATAATCATATGATTTGTGCTATAAAGGATAACAATAATTTTATTTTTCTTGATGCAACAAATCCATTTATAGAGTATGGAACTTATCCATATACAATTCAAGGAAAGGAAGCTCTTGTTAGATTGAGCGATGAGGAATACAAAATAATTAAGTTACCGATTTCTGATTTCAAAAATAATACAAGGATTGATAGTGTAAACTTATCAATAAAAGATGAAATATTATATGGAAAAGCAAAAGTAGAAATTGAAGGATATATTAAAGATGGTTATTATTTTCAAAAGCTAAGGTCAAAAATTGATAATGAAGAAAATTTCATTCAAGATTTTCTTTCCATTGGCAAAAAGAGTTCAGTTTATAAGAATACTAATGTTGATGAGGAAGACTTAAAAGTTACTATTAATTTCTATGCAGAGTTTAAGAACGAAATTATATATGTAGGTGATAAAATGTATGTTAATCTGAATCTTGATCCTACTTTTAATGAAATGAAAATTAAAGACATTGATAAAAGAACTGTGCCAATTTTCGAACAATTTAAAAATAAGTGCCTATATCAGTGTAACTTATCTATCCCAGAAGGATATAAGGTTGACTTTATACCTGAAAACATAACATTTGAATTTGATAATTTTCAAATCAAAACAACATATTCCAAAACAGAAGATAAAATCACTTATCAAAAAGAAATAATATCAGATTTTTTATTCCTTTACAAGAATCGTTTCGCTGATTACAAAGCCTTTTTAGAAGCAATTCTGAAAATAAATGAACAAAAAATCATCTTGAAAAAATATTAAAAATGAAAAAAATATTAATCCAATTATCTCTTTTAATCTTTTTGTTTTGCACAGTTAATGCTCAAGATTATATATTTGAAACCATTAACTTTAAAGAACATAAAGGCTTACATAAGTTAGAAGATAGTAGTTTGTATGAAGAGTCTGCGGTAATTATTATTGACCATAGATATATGCAGGTGTTAAATGAATATGGTAAATATTTCACATATTCTACAATACACAGAATTGTTAAAACAAATGATGATGCGGGAATTGAAAGATTTAATAAAGTTTATATTCCAATAAGTGGTAATGAGGAACTAATTGATTTACTAGTAAGAACCATAGATACGACAGGACAAGAAAAAGGTTTCGATATTAAAAATTTAAAAGAGTTAGATAATGTTGATGGATTCCGTAATTATAAAATATTTGCAGTAGAGGGTCTTGTAAAAGGTGGAGAACTGGAATTTACCTACACAATAAAATCAGGAACGGGATATTCAGGTAGAGAGGTTTTTCAAAAAGATATATTAATTAAAAATGCAAAATTGGAACTTATATATCCGCCAGAATTTACATACTCAACAAAATCTTATAATGGATTTCCAGAAAGCACAAAAATTTCAAATGGGTTAAGAATTATTGCTACTGATATTCCTGCTCTGCCAGAAGAAGATTATTCTTCATATACATCGAAATTAATGAGAGTTGATTACAAAGTAGAAATTAACCCAAATAAAACCAATGTATTGTCATGGCAACAAATGTCAAGAAATCTATTTCATTCTGTGGCTACTGACGAGGGTCAGGCTCAGGCTCAAAAATTTGTTAAAGAGCTAAACTTGGATGGAAAAACTGAATTTGAGAAAATTGTTGCTCTTGAAAAAAAAATTAAAGAAAACTTTACTATCAAAGAAGGCAACAATAGTGAATATGGCGATGTAAAATTTATTTTCAAGGATTATATTGGAAATGAGCGTGGAATAATAAAAATGTACTCTAAGTGTTTAGAGTGCTTAAAGATAAAGTTTTATATAGTTTTTACTGGTTCTCGTTTTTATGGTTCTATTGATCCAGCTTATGCTCACTATATGGATTTAAGAACAGTTTTGTTTTATTTTCCTGAAACTCAAAAATATTTAAGTCCAACTTTTTCATATTTACGAGTTGGACCTGCTCCAAGTGTAATAGCAGGGAATAATGCATTGTTTTTAAAAACCACTTATAATCAGCATAATAAAGACAAGTTATCGTATTTTGATTATTTTATTGAAAAAATAAAATATTTAAGTGCGAATGAAAATCATATAATTCTTGATGCAAAAATCAGTTTATCTGAAAATCTGGATGAGGCATTTATAGAGCATAAAGAAACTTTTCAGGGTTATCAGGCTTATCTTCTTCGTAATATTTATACTACTGGAGATGAAAAACAAAAACAGGAATTTATAAATAGAACTATGGTATCTGCTATAAATGATGCAGACTTTAAGTCGTTTAATGTTGAAAATGAAGAATTGGATTTATCAGTAGATAGTAGCAAATATTTTATTTGCAATGCAGAGTATAGCTCAAAATCAATAATTGAAAAAGCAGGAAATGATGTATTAATTTCGATAGGAAAAATAATTGGGAAACAAAATGAAATGTATGAAGAAAAAAAACGTGTAAGCGATGTAATTCTTCAACAAACAAAGGTATATAATCATAAAATAGCATTAAATATTCCTTCAGGGTACACTTGTAAAGGTCTTGAAAAGCTTAAATTGAGCAATATCATATCTGATAGTGATACTTTATTAGCTCAATTTACATCTGATTATGAATTAGCAAACAATCAGTTAATAATTAACATAACAGAAAGTTATAACGTTTTAGAACTCGACAAAAGTTATTACAACGATTATAGGAAAGTGATTAATTCGGCAGCCGATTTTAATAAAATTGTACTTGTTTTGGAGCCAGTAAATTAAATTTAGCACATTACAACATTCAATGTCTAATATTCTTTAATTTCTATTATAAAAACTTTGTATAAATAACTACATTTGCTTGTTTAATTATATTTATTACAAAATTCACAATAATATGGAATACTTACCAAAAGTAGTAATGGTTGGGCTTGGTTATATTGGCCTTCCTACAGCCGCTTTAATAGCAAAAAGCAAAATTCCTGTTTTAGGAATAGATATTAATCAATCTGTTGTTGATACAATCAATAAAGGACAAATTCATATTGTTGAACCAGACCTAGATGGATTGGTTCACAGCGTTGTCGAAAGAGGTTTTCTGAAAGCATCAACTGAACCTTCAAAAGCAGAAGTGTTTATTGTTGCAGTCCCTACACCTTTTAAAGGCGATTTTGAACCAGATATTTCTTATGTTGAAGCAGCAACCAAAAAAGTAATTCCTTATTTATCAGAAGGTAGTTTATTCATTATTGAGTCAACAAGTCCTATTCTCACAACAGAGAAAATGGCTTCAATTATATATGAATTAAGACCTGAATTAAAAGGAAAAATATTCATCTCTTATTGCCCTGAACGTGTTTTGCCAGGGAATGTAATTTATGAACTGGAACATAACGATAGAGTTATTGGCGGTATTGATGAAGCTTCTACAGATAAGGCAATTGCGTTTTATGCTCAATTTGTAAAAGGAACTTTGCATAAAACTAACTCTCGAACAGCCGAAATGTGTAAATTGGTCGAAAACTCATATCGTGATGTCAATATTGCTTTTGCCAACGAACTTTCTTTAATTTGCGATAAAGCAAACATTGATGTTTGGGAACTGATAAAACTTGCAAACAAGCATCCAAGAGTAAAAATTTTACAACCAGGAACAGGTGTTGGTGGTCATTGTATTGCTGTTGATCCTTGGTTTATCGTTGCAGATTTTAAAAATGAAGCTAAAATTATAAGAGCTGCACGAGAAATAAATAATTACAAAACTCTTTGGGTAATTGAGAAAATCAAAAATTCAACACTAGAGTTTGAAAAACTGAATAACAGAAAGCCAACAATTGCAGTAATGGGACTTGCTTTTAAGCCAGATATTGATGACTTACGAGAATCTCCTGCCATACATGTAGCAGAGGCTTTAACAAGTGACAAATCATTAGACATATTAATTTCAGAACCAAATATACATACTCATAATAAATTTAAGATTTCTAATTACAACGAAATAGTTCAAAAGTCAGACATTGTGGTATTTTTGGTTGCTCATAAAGAATTTAAAAATTTAGAAATAGATCAATCAAAAACAGTTTTGGATTTTTGTGGAGTTTTAAAAAAATAATTACTTATGTTAATGACAATTAAAATAGATGATAATGAATTATATAATTCATTAAAACAATTTTTAAAATCAATAAAAGTTGAAATAATAAATGACGAGATTTCTAAAGAAGACGATACGGACTTTTATAATTTTGCATCTGAAAATTTATCAAAAGCTTATTCTGAAAATGAACCGGAATATACTGAAAACATGATAAATGAACCCAATGTTTTATATGAACGAAAGTAAAATAATATTAACGTCTATTCCGCAATCTGATGGGTTAATAAAACTACGCCCCACTTTAGTTTTAAGAAAAATGCCACTATATGGCGACTTATTAGTTTGTGGCATAAGTACTCAAATAGCTCATTATATTCCTGAATTTGATGAAATTATTTCAGAAACTGATTCTGATTTTAAAAGCAGTGGACTTTTGCAAAAATCTTTAATCAGGCTAAGTTTTTTAACAATTTTACCACAAAAAAATATCAAAGGCAGTATTGGGCAAATTTCTGAAATTCGCTATAATAAGTTAATCAATAACTTATCGGCATATATTTCTAAAGGAGAATTTAAAAATAATTAAATATGTTAAACGGAAAATCAATATTAGTTACTGGTGGTACAGGCTCGTTCGGAAAAAAATTTGTCGAAACTATTCTAAGTAAATATCCCGGAATTAAACGACTTGTAATATATTCAAGAGATGAATTAAAGCAATTTGAAATGGAACAAGATTTTCCAAAATCGAAGTGCGATGGAATCAGGTATTTTATCGGCGATGTACGTGATTACTCACGTTTTAAACGAGCATGTCAGGGAATTGATATAATTGTACATGCCGCTGCACTTAAACAAGTTCCTGCTGCCGAATACAATCCAATGGAATTTATAAAAACCAATATTCTTGGTGCTCAAAATGTTATAGATGCGGCACTCGGCACAGATGTAAAAATTGTTGTTGCTCTTTCAACAGATAAAGCCGCTGCTCCAATAAATCTTTATGGAGCTACAAAACTTTGTTCCGATAAATTATTTGTAGCAGCTAATAATATTCGTGGTGCAAAAGATATTCGTTTTTCGGTGGTTCGCTACGGAAATGTAATTGGTTCAAGAGGTTCAGTAATTCCTTTCTTTATGAAAAAACGCAAAGAAGGGGTTTTGCCAATAACGCATCCCGAAATGACACGCTTTAATATATCACTCGAAGAAGGTATTGATATGGTGTTGTTTGCAATCGAAAATGCAATTGGTTCAGAAATATTTGTTCCAAAAATACCTTCATATAAACTCGAAGATGTTGCAAAAGCAGTTGGTCCAAATTGCAAACACGAAATTGTAGGAATACGTCCGGGCGAAAAAATGCACGAAGAAATGATTACCGAAACCGACTCTTATTATACAATCGAATTTGGAAAATATTATGCAATACTTCCATCAATGGAGGGAAAGGTTAGAGATAATTACATTAAACATTACAATGCAAAACCAGTAACACCCGGATTCAAATATAATTCAGGCGAAAATACAGAGTGGCTGAGTGTTGAAGATATTAGAGCAGAAATTATTAAGCATGTTGATAGCGAATTTAAAATTTAAAATTTTAAGTTATGAATCATCAAATTCCTTACGGAAAACAACATATCACTGATGATGATATAAAAGCTGTATCAGAAGTTTTGAAAAGCGATTTTTTGACTCAAGGACCAAAAGTTGCAGAATTTGAAAATGCTTTTGCCGAATATATTGGGGTAAAATATGCTGTTGCAGTTGCAAACGGAACAGCAGCGTTACATTTATGTGCAATGGCTCTTGATGTGAAACAAGGAGATAATGTAATTACAACTCCAATAACTTTTGCAGCATCAGCCAATTGTATAAGATACTGCGATGGAAATGTTTACTTTGCCGATATTGATAAAGATTCTTTCTTAATCGACATCAATAAAATTGAAGAGTTAATAAATTCAAAACCAGAAGGTTTTTTTAAAGGAATTATTCCTGTTGATTTTGCAGGAAATGCTTTAAATCTTGAACAATTTAAAAAACTTGCAAACAAGCACAATCTTTGGATTATTGAAGATGCCTGTCATGCTCCGGGAGGATATTTTTTAGACTCAAAAGGTAAAAAACAAAATTGTGGAAATGGCAATTTCGCCGATTTAGCAATTTTTTCTTTTCATCCTGTAAAGCACATTGCAACAGGCGAAGGCGGAATGATTACAACAAACAACAAAGAACTTTACGAAAAACTTTTGCTTTTGCGTACTCACGGAATAACAAAAAATCCAACTTTATTATCAGAAAATCATGGTGGCTGGTATTACGAAATGCAAGAATTAGGTTATAATTATCGTCTTACAGATATTCAAGCAGTACTTGGGGTTAGCCAACTAAAAAGAGCTAATGAAAACTTAGAGCGAAGAAAAGAAATTGCCAAAAGATATGATTCCGCATTATCAAATTCCAAGCTCCAAATTCCAAGCTCCAAATTCCAAATCCGAAATCCTAAATCTACTGAGGGTCATGCTTTTCATTTATATGTTATTCAGGTTGAAAATAGGCTCGAATTATATAATTATTTACGTGAAAAAGGGATTTTTGCACAAGTTCACTATATACCAGTTCATTTACAACCTTACTACAAACAATTGGGGTGGAAAAAAGGCGACTTTCCTGTTGCTGAAAATTATTATGAGCATTGTTTGAGTATTCCGATGTATCATTCATTATCGGACAGTGAGCAGGATTATGTGATTGAAACATTATTAGCATTTTAGTAAAAATGAAAAAACAATTTGTAAACTCAAATTTTATATAAATTCTTGTAAATATTTTGTAATTTTGAAAAAAGAAGAAAGTTATGTTAATTGAAAGAACAAAAAAAGAAGTAATTATAAGGCTACTTCCAACTGTTGATATTGATGAATTACAAGAATTGGCAAATTATTTCAGATACAAAGAAATAACTTCCAAATACAAAACTGAACAATCTGTAGTAGATAAATTATCATCTGAGATTAATAAAGAATGGTATAAATTGAATCGTACAAATAATTAAAAATCTTTTCTTCTTTTTTTATCTATTAATTCACTTCATTTAAAAACAATAATTTACAAAGAGTTAGACAAATTATCACAACCAAATATTGTTTCATCAGCATTAAATTAATAGGTGCAGAATTGTTAAGATACATTATTAAAAAAAATTAATGAGTAAACTTAGTGACCTTTGTGTCTTCGTGGCAAAAAAATCATTATAATCAAAATACTGTAGACAAATGAAAAACCTTGCAATAATCCCTGCACGAGGTGGAAGCAAACGAATTCCACGAAAAAACATAAAAGATTTTCTTGGCAAACCAATTATTGCATATTCAATAGAAACTGCACTAGAATCAGGTTTGTTTGAAGAAGTAATGGTTTCGACCGACGACCACGAAATTGCTGAAATAGCAATAAAATACGGAGCAAAAGTGCCATTTTTTAGAAGCGAAAAAACAGCCAATGACTATGCACATATAGCAGAAGTTATTGAAGAAGTTTTAGAAAAATATAAAGCCTTAAATAAAATTTTTGATAATTTTTGTTGTATTTTTTCGACTGCACCATTTATTAAAAAAGGTAGACTAAAAGAAGGCTTTGATTTGATGATAAATAATAATTTCGACTCAGTTTTTCCTGTCTTAAAATTTAGTTATCCAATTCAAAGAGCATTGAAAATTGAAAGTGAAAAAGTTTCAATGATTTTGCCCGAAAATTTCAATAAACGCTCACAAGACTTAATGCCGGCATATCACGACAGTGGACAATTTTATTGGATGAAAACGCAGGAGTTTTACAAGCAAAAACGTTTATTTGCCGAAAACTCTGGTGCAATTATCCTTTCCGAAATGGAAGTGCAAGATATTGATACAGTTGAAGATTGGGAAGTTGCTGAAATGAAATATAGGTTTTTAAAATTTTCTTAGAATTTTCATCAATTTACCTACGCCAACACTAGCATTTTCTTTAATAAAAGTAACCTTTCTATGTGTATGCACCTCATTTGGATCAATTAAATATATTGGTGAGCCATTTGGTACATAATCAATTAGGCTTGCTGCCGGATATACATTTAATGAAGTTCCAATAACTACAAAAATATCGGCAGTTCGGGCAATTTTTATAGCATCTTCAAGAGCTGGCACAGCCTCGCCAAACCACACAATATGTGGACGTAACTGAAAACCTTTTTCGCATTTATCGCCTAATTTTATTTCTTTATAGCCTATTTCGCTTATTAATTGAGGATATTTGGTGCTTTCTACTTTTGTAAGTTCGCCATGCAAATGTAAAACATGTTTGCTTCCAGCTCTTTCGTGAAGGTTATCAACGTTTTGAGTTATAATATGTACATTGAAGTTTTGCTCAAGTTCTTTAAGCCCGATATGTCCAAAATTTGGCTCACAATGTTCAAGTTGTTTCCGGCGATCGTTGTAAAATTTAAGAACAAGTTCTGGGTTTTTATTCCAACCAATTGGACTTGCAACTTCCATAATATCAAATTCTTCCCATAATCCGCCCATGTCACGAAAGGTTTTGATTCCACTTTCTGCACTTATTCCGGCACCTGTTAGTACGACTAGTTTTTTCACGATTTAGATTAGATAGAATTTAATAAAATATTTGCTATAAATGATTCATAAAAACCTCTACAACTTGCTTACTTGTAGTTCCATCGCCATAAGGATTTACGGCTTTTGCCATTTTATCGTATTCGTCCTGATTTGTTAGTAATTTATTCATCCACGAAAGTATAACTTCTTTGTTTGTGCCAACTAAAACTGCAGTCCCAGCATCAACTCCTTCGGTACGTTCTGTTACATCACGCATTACAAGAACAGGCTTTCCTAAAGATGGTGCTTCTTCCTGAATTCCACCCGAATCGGTTAAAACAATGTATGACTTATTCATCAACCAGATTAAATAAGGATAATCAATAGGTTTAATTAAATGTACATTTTTAAGACCACCTAAAATTTCGTTAACAGGTTTTTGAACGTTTGGATTTAAATGTACCGGATAAACAATTTCGACATCGTGAGTTAAGCTAATTTCTTTAATTGCATTACTTATATCTTCAAAAGGTTTTCCGAAATTTTCGCGACGATGCCCTGTAACTAAAATAACTCGTTTGCTAAAATCTATTTGTTTAAAATATTCGACATAATTTGTTTCATACTTACTAACTATTTCTTTAGCCCACAATAATGCATCAATTACTGTATTACCAACGATATAGATATGGTCTTTTATTCCTTCGTTTATTAAGGTCTGCTTCGATAAACTTGTAGGAGGAAAATGATAATCTGCAAGATGAGTAATTAATTTGCGATTTATTTCTTCGGGGAAAGGTGCATATTTATCAAAACTTCTTAAACCTGCTTCGAGATGTGCAACTTTAATTTTTTTATAAAAAGCTCCTAAAGCACCCAAAAAACTTGTTGAAGTATCTCCTTGAACAAAAACTACATCTGGCTCAAAATCATTGAATACTGGTTCAAGATTTTTAATAACATCTGCTG
>MEND01000204.1:16870-24541 GCA_001768975.1 Bacteroidetes bacterium GWA2_31_9
ATCGTAATCGGGAACTACTCCGAAAAAAGTTAATACCTGATCAAGCATTTCGCGATGTTGTGCTGTTACACAAACCTTTACATTAAACTTATCGGGATATAATTTGAATTCTCTTACAAGGGGAACCATTTTAATAGCTTCTGGTCTGGTACCAAAAATAAAAAGCAGTTTTTTCATTTTAATTTCATTATTTACAAGCATAAAAATAGGAATTTATATTATAAATTCTATTAGTTATTTCAAATTACAATAAAATATGTATCTTTGTGCGGGGTAAGTCTTATACGACCAGCTCCTACTGAACCCCCCAGGACTGGAAGGTAGCAAGGGTAAGTGGTTGTAGCGGTGCGATGTAAGTAGCTTACCCTTTTTTTATTTTTATTTTTTCCCAAAACCAGGTTTTATTTTTTCTCATTATAAATATCCTGAATTACAAGTCCAGCCAACGTAAAACCAAAAATTGCTGTAATATGAGCAATTGAACCATTAATTTGTTTTTTCATGCTACACCATTCGTGATTTACAAGCTCTTCATCGCCGGGACCGGACATTGCTTTCGGACAAAGGCATTTTTCTGTTCCACAAGCCGATTGTAAACTTAAATTTGGTAAAACCTCGTCGCTATAAACGCATTGAATATTGCCTTCACGAACACCCCATTTTCTTAATCTTTTGCGAATCATTCTTGCAAACGGACATCCATGAATATCCCATATTGAACCAGTTTTAATTCGAGATGGGTCAACTTTAAGTGCTGCTCCCATTGATGAAAAAAACTTTGAATTTGTTTGAATAGCCGATTTTATTAATTGAACTTTATAACTCAGACTGTCAATTGCATCAATAATATAATCGTAAGATCCAATATTGAAAAAATCATGAGTTTCCTCATTGTATATCATTTGATATTCAGTAATTTCGGCATCAGGATTTATTTCGAGCAAGCGTCTTTTTAAAGCTACTGTTTTTACTTCTCCAACAGTTATATATGTAGCCATCGACTGGCGATTGATGTTTGTAACGCAAATTCTATCCGAATCGACTATTGTGAGCTTTGAAATTCCAGTTCGCACAAGACTTTCGGCACACCAACTACCAACCCCTCCAATTCCAAAAATAATTACTTTCTTTTCAGAAAGTTCTTTCATTTTTTCTTTACCAAAAACCAATTCGGTACGATGAAAAATTCCTCTGTTTTTCAATCTGTTTAATCTATTTTTTTTATTATCAATAGTTTGGCGTTTTTTGTAAAAATCTAAAACAAAACACTTTAATTGCCACGTCCTTTAGGTCGTGGAATTAATCAAAAAGTCCATATTTAGGGCTTTATCCCTTTTAAAATAATGATAAAATTAAAATGTATCGAACTATTGTATTATTGGATGCAAAATTAAAAAGTATCTTGTTCTATCCAAAAAGATAAATTTTATATTTCTTTGTAAAAAACATTTATATGTCACACGAGAGTAGCTCCATAAAATCAATTATTTACGCTTTTTTAGCAAATTTAGGTATTGCAATAATTAAAACCATTGCTGCAATAATTACTGGTTCAGGCTCTATGCTTGCCGAATCTATTCACTCTTTTGCCGATTGTGGAAATCAGGGATTGTTATTTCTAGGAATCCGTAGATCGAAAAAGAATCCAAATCCAGATCATCCAATGGGATATGGAAAAGAAATTTATTTTTGGTCGTTTATAGTAGCAATAATCCTATTTAGTATGGGTGGTGTGTTTTCAATTTATGAAGGTATTCACAAACTCAATTCGACAGAATTATTAACAAATCCATACATGGCAATTATTGTTTTAGCTATTAGCATAGTTCTAGAAGGTGCATCGCTAATGGGATGTTTAAAGGAAGTAAATAAAATACGAGCTAATCAAAGCTTATTCAGATGGTTACAAGATTCAAACAAAAGCGAACTTATTGTTGTTTTAGGTGAAGATATTGCTGCACTTTTGGGGCTTACGTTTGCACTTATTGCAATTACATTAAGCGTAATTACAGGAAATCCTATATATGATGCAATTGGAAGTATTGGTATTGGAGTTTTGTTAACTATAATTTCTTTTTTAATTGGATTCAAAGTAAAGGGATTGCTTATTGGCAAAAGTCTTCCGCCCGATGAACGTGAAATTATAATGAACACAATAATTAATAATCCGAAAGTCGAAAAAGTATTTAACCTGATAACTGTACAATTTGGCGATAATACTATGGTTGCAGTTAAAGCGAAATTTAAAGATGCAAAAACTATAGATGAAATTTCTGAAGAAATAAATACTTGCGAAAAGGAAATAAAAAACAATCTTCTTTCTGTAAAATGGATATTTTTTGAGCCGGATAATAAGGAGTAAGTTAATGATAATAAATAATGTTTGCATTTTGTGTTAAAATTCCAAGCATCAAACTCCAAGTTCAAAGAACCAAGAACCAAAAACCAAGAACCAAAGACCAAAGACCAAAGACCAAGAACCAAAGACCAAGAACCAAGAACCAAGAACCAAGAACCAAGAAGAAGAACAAAATATGGACTTATTTCTTAACGTTTACCTATTTTTTCTTAAAAATGATTTTTTATTACCTTTGGATTTGAGTCTTATAAGTGCAAATAGTATTCTTTTACAAACCTTAAGAATGAATTTAATCATCAAAACCTGGACGCTTAAAAGCTCTGGCTTTAGGAAAAGTTTTTTCGATAGTTTTTCGTAAACGTTCAAGATGAACTAAAATGTTTAAAATTTCGTTTTCTTGGGAGCGAAAAATATTCATTAATTCGCCCCACGCTGCTATTGAATCGTCGATTCCAATTAGTGCAACTTTTGCAGAGCCATCCGAATCGTTAGGATAATCAGAATCATCATCATCACTAAAGTTATCTAACATTCCATGAATTGCTCTTTTGGCTTTTACATGTATTTGAAATTGATACCAATGTATAACTTCAATTAAATCTTTTATTTTTTCAATTTCTTTAACTGAGTCTGTGCTAGTAATCTCAAGTTCAGCCTGTTGTATTAATTCGTCTTGTTTCGATTTTGATATTTCGGGATATGCCTCGAACCATTTTTTAACCATATAAACATACTTGTATGATTCTGTTGCACAGATGTGTTTATCGGTTTTTTGTTGAAGTACTTTTTCTGTTTTTTCTATTTCTTTAGTATCAATAGCATTAAGGTCAATTCCCATTTTTTCGGCATCTTCATAAAGCAATTCGAGTGTAATTTTAAACATTTCGGTTAATTGATCCCAAAATTTTTTATTATTGATGTCGTTTGCCTCTGAATCGTCCGAATGTTCTTCTCCCATTTTGTAATTCAAGCACTTAGATGTAAAAGTACATCTTTCGCACCAACGATTACAATAGTTATAAATTCCTAAAATATGATTAGGATTTTCGGCAAGCTTTAAAAGTTTTTGTTTATCCATTTTTTTAAAGTCAATTATTTAACAAAATAACAAATTCTGCTTTTTTTTTAATCCAAAATTAGCCTATAATTACACATTTAATAAATTAAAACTGAAAGTTTTTGATTTACAAAAATACTATTTTAATCTCAATTTCATTATTCATATTTTAATGCTTCAACAGGATTTCTTTTTGCTGTAAAGTATGTTTGCCAACATACAGTTATAAGAGCAACAGACATTGCAATAATTCCTGCCAATGCAAATACCCACCAGCTAAGTTCGGTTTTATATGCAAAGTTTTCTAACCATTTATTCATTGAATACCAGCTTATAGGTAAGGCAATTGCAAAAGCAATTATAATCCACTTAATCAAATCTTTATTTAGTAAATACAAAATTTCTAAAATAGTTGCTCCATTAACTTTACGAATACCTATTTCTTTGGTTTTAAGCTTTAATTTAAATGAAATCATAGCAAACATTCCAATTACAGACAATAAAACAGATATGATAGCAAATAGTAAAATAACTTTAGCTTGATTATATTCATTATTATATACTTTGTGATATGCATCTGAAATAAATTCATATTGAAAAGGTACTCCAACATTTACTTCGTTCCAAACTTTTTGAATTATAGCAATTGCCTCGGCATGTTTTTCTGAATCAACAAGAAACAAAAAGTTATGACGAAATATTTTTCGAGGAATCATCACTACTGGCTTTTCAATTTCATATATATTTGTATAATGAAAATCATCAACAACTCCAATAATTTCACCTTTTGGAAATAAATATGTCATTTGATGCATTAGTTGAAATCTTTTGCCAATAGCATCTTGTGCATTTTTAAAACCTAAATGATAAAGTGCTGTTTTATTTATAATGTATTTTTCAGAGTATGAAGTAATTTCATCTTTATTAAATCCTTCAGAAAGTTCAGTTTTATATGTTTCGTGTTGCCATAATTCTATCGCTTTGTTTTCCCATTCTCTACTTGGTGTAATTCCAATATTTACAGTTCCTGCAATTGGTTTCACTCCCATAAAAGAGAAAAAATTTGTATCAATAACAAGCACATTTATGGTTTTAGAAACTTCAGATGTATCTCCATCAATAGTGAAAGAAAAATTATCGGTTACTGCACCAGCTGGTTCTTCTGATATAGCACTAGCATTAATAATTTCGGAATATTTTAGCAAACGCTCTTTTAATATATCAAATTTTGCAATTACCTGAGATGAATTATTTGATACAACAATTATATTAGAGTCTTTAGATTTAGGATGTAAAAAATTCAAATAGTTTATCTGTTTTTGTAAAAATAAAGTTGATACAATTGCAACTATTGATAATGCAAATTGTACAATTAAAAATATTTTATAAATTTCATTATTGCTAAATGATTTTTCAACATTGCTTTTGTTTTTTCTAAATAGATAAGGAATTATAGCAAAAATAATTACTAAAATTATAAAACTTAAAATGATTATAATAATATCATTATTAGCCATTAATAGTAGTTGTTTTATTCCTAAATAATTTGCTAAATAAAATATAGCTGAGTATGAAATAAAAATAATAACGACAATTAAAAACAATATTTCCATCAAAAACTCTTTTACAAGAGTTAACCTACTTGCTCCATTAACGGTTTTAATATTTATATTTTTTTGTTCTGCAATATATTGTACAAAATTTAGATTAATAAAGTTTATAAAAGCAATAATCAGTATCATTAAAGTTCCTGTAAATAATAATATTAAAGAGTTAACATTCCCATTATTTTCAAGTTCTCGCGATTTATGGCTAAACAAGTGAATGTCGGTTAATGGTTGTAAGTTTATAATAGGCTGATATTGAGAATTAGAGTAATCAGTATCTAATTTTTCTTGAATTATTTTTTGAAAATCTAAATAATTTATACCAGGAGCTAACAAAATATAATCATACGACCAGTCATTTTCTTTATCGTTTTTGGAACATAAAAAATCAGCTTTAAAATGAGAATTAGATGGAAAATCTTTTAGAACTCCTTTGATTGTAAATTCTTTGAAATCGTTTTGTCGTTGATCCATTATTTTTACCTGTTTTCCGATTACGTCAATTGTGCCAAAGTATGTTATAGCAATACTTTCTGTAATGGCTAATTGATTAGGATAGTTAAACAGTGTTTTTTTATTGCCAGTAAGCAACACATAATCAAACACATTGAAAAACGAACTGTCAGTACTAAAAACTTTATTTGAATAAAAAGCATTATTATTAATTACAACAGTTGCCTTACGAAACGACGACATTTTTGTATAATCCTGTATTTGAGAATATTTCTCTTTAAAACCTTGAACAAACCCTCCATAGCATCGGGCATCAATCATTGAACTTATTCCAGTATTTGTATGTTCGGTAATTCGTAATATTCTGTCGTGTTTCGAATGGAATTTATCGTAACTAAGTTCATTTTTTATATATGAATAAACCAATAATGTGCATGTTAACGCAATTGATAAACCAATAGTATTCACCAGAAAATACTTGCGGTTTTTATTTATTTTACGAAATGTTATACCAATATTCATGTTTTTTACTAAATAAATTTGCTTGATATGTTAGTCTTAGCAAGATTTATATTCGCATTTTCTAGCTTTAGTCTTCTTTTGAATTAACTTTCTCAACTATCACTTGACCATCTAACAAATTAATTGTTCGGTGAGCAAATCCAGCATCACGTTCGGAGTGTGTTACCATAATAATTGTTGTTCCTTCTTGGTTAAGCTCTGTTAGCAGGTTCATTACTTCTATACCATTTTTTGAATCAAGATTTCCGGTTGGCTCATCGGCAAGTATTAATCCCGGGTTTGAAATTACTGCTCTGGCTATTGCAACTCGTTGTTGCTGTCCGCCAGACAATTGCTGTGGAAAATGTTTTGCTCTGTGACCAATTTTCATCCTTGATAAAACTTCGTTTACTTTTTGTTTTCGCTCCGATGCTTTCATCTTTAGGTAAATCAATGGCAACTCAACATTCTCATAAACATTTAGTTCGTCGATTAAATTGAAACTCTGAAATACAAATCCAATGTTTCCTTTACGAAATTTTGTGCGATCTTTTTCTTTTAGTTTTGCAACTTCGTTTTCGCTAAACCTATAACTTCCTTCTGTTGGGTTATCTAAAAGCCCGATAATGTTGAGTAAAGTAGATTTACCGCAACCCGAAGGTCCCATAATTGCTACAAACTCACCTTTTTTTACGTTTACATTAACATCGTTTAATGCATAAGTTTCTACATCTTCTGTGCGAAACACTTTTTTAATTTTTTCAATTTGTATCATTTCAATTTATTTAATTTTTTATTCATATCTCAACGATTTCACAGGATTTTTTCCGGCGGTTTTATAGGTTTGCCAGCTAACGGTTAATAAAGCAACGGCAAGGGCAATAATTCCTGCTAAAGCAAATATCCACCACGATAGCGTGATTTTATATGCAAAATTCTCAAGCCATTTATTCATTGCATAATATGCCACGGGACTAGCTATTATAAATGCTATTGCAACCCATTTTATAAAATCTTTATTAAGCATTTTTATAATTTCTAAAACAGAAGCACCGTTAACTCTTCTGATTCCTATTTCTTTGGTTCGCTGCTGATTATAAAATAACGATAGGGCAAATATTCCCATAACAGAAATAATGATTGCAAGTATTGCAAAATAGCTTACAATTATTGATGTGCGTTTTTCTTTTTCGTACCACGACTGAATTGTTTCGTCGAAAAATTCAAAATCGAAAGGTATTCCATTTGTAAACTTTGAATAAACTTCTTTCATTTTATTGGTTGTTGAAACTACATCATTAGAGTTTATTTGCACTAATATACTCCATTGATCATCTTCTGGTTTCATTTGTTTTATCATTAACATCCCGATTTTCTCATGAAGCGATTCAAAATTAAAATCGTCAAGTACGCCAAGTACTGGAAGTATTGTTCCTTCAATGTCAAAAGATTTGGGCAATGAGTCAAGTCCTAAACCAATTACAGCAGTACGATTTAACATAATTCCTTCTTTCGAATATGCTACGCCTGTTGGGGTAATTTTAATTTTCAACATATCAAAAAAAGCAGAGTCAACAACAAGCACTTGGAAACTAACAGGTTTATCATTGTACATAAATGAATTGTTGTTTCCGCCATCAATAGGGGTGCCTTGTACATAGGAAACATTTGTTATACAAGGAATCTTTAGAAAT
>MEND01000204.1:24830-26645 GCA_001768975.1 Bacteroidetes bacterium GWA2_31_9
AGTATGCGTTTGTTAGTTTTCTTAATTCTCTCACCCATACACGAATATAGACAGGAGCTTGCGCTGCCTCTCTCTGCAAAAGAAATTTAACATACTGCTGTACATAGTCTTCGTCGAGGTTTAGAGAGTAGAATGTAGCCTTGCCTTTCTTCACTCCTTTTATAATGCCTTCCTTTTCTAATTTTTTCGCAATCTTAAGCGCGCCCATGGAGCTTATTTTCAACACTTTAGCTATACTTGTTGCATTATACTCTACTTCTGGACTTTTCAGTATCTTGAGGACAAAATTCATTTCGTTTGTTGTTATGTCTTTCATTTTACTTATAAACTCACAGTTTATATATGTAAACTTATAGTTTATATAGTTTTCGGTGGCGGTTTGCTGTTGCATTATACTTTGGCCTCCTTGATTTTTTGGCTAAGGAAAGCAACTTGAGGTAAAATGCGGGAGGGAGGATTCGAAATACAGACACCTTTAGAAAAGGTTTCTCTATGAGATTTCCAAACTAGGATAGCTGTCAGGCATGACAGGGTTCGCGAATCCTAAATAGAATAATTATGCGGGAGGTAGGATTCGAACCTACGTAGGCACTAAGCCACAGGATTTCTTAAATCCTGACTTTAAATCGTTCTAGCGAACGACTGACCTCTTAAGTCCTGCCCTTTTAACCGCTCAGGCACCCCCGCATAAAAGTATACTAAAAGACACACGTTATAAAGATTTCTAAAGGCTTGAAAGATTAAAAATATTAAACCTCAGAATCAAGCTTATCTATAATGCTATCCGCTTCGCGGTTAATATGCTGCAGGACTTCGTCATCTGAAGCGCGATAATTGCTCCTCTTATATTTCAAAGCGTGCGAAGCTCCGGATATAACAGCCATCTTTAATTTCTCTTTTTTATCCATAATTTTTCCTAGAATAGTGAGTTTAAAAGTATTATTGTTGCCAACAATGCCTTAGCCTATAATCTCTCGCAGTTATTTCCTCTTGGTCTAAAGAGACCATATGGGGATCTGTAAGGAATTGTTCTAATGGTCGTGAAGTTACATATAAATCATGAGCCAAAGTGTCTGCTATTACGACCATATTAGGAGAGACTATGCGGGGCGTTTTCTTTCCTGATTGGGTTGAAAAATTCTTTTTATCGAAACCTTCAGCAGAGGCACCATGCTCTGGAAAATCGAGGCATACAAATCTTTTTTGATATTTTTTTAATGGTCCATCAAAATATAGTCCAATATTGAGAGAGTCATCTATCGAATGCTTTTTTAGAAACTCTTTTACTAATAATGGAGCCACAAGAACCAAATTATAGCTACACCTGCGAGACCGCTCATCTGTTAAAATGGTAAATAAATAGTCTCTGCCTGAAGATTGAGCCCATCCATATGCCTTGCCGGCCTCTCTACGATTAATCTGGTTTTTAGCAATAGAATCTTCGAGATGGGTGGAAAATGTGGCGACAATTATCTCTCCTTTCTTGTTTGTTCCCGCATGATTTGAATCATCTACACCGACGTATAAACTACTGCTGAGCTTGAGGTTTTCAATCATAGAAAATGATGAAGAAAGATATTTTTAATCCTTACCGTGCTCTATTATTATGTTTAGACCCTTATAAGAAGGTTTAAATAAAAGTTCGTTTTAAGAAATAGATAAATAATATGAGCGAGGTGGAGCAATTAAAGGCTGAGTTGAAATTGAGGGGATTTTCTCCTTTAACAGTTAGAAATTATTCTTTTTTTGTCGAGAAATTTCTGCAAAAATCAGGCAAGCCTGCTCCTGAACTAAATGAACAAGATGCAAAACTAT
>MEND01000205.1:0-1547 GCA_001768975.1 Bacteroidetes bacterium GWA2_31_9
TGTCCAGCATGGTCGTGAAAATTCATTTTGATATTTATTTGCAATATGATTTACGGAATCTTGAAAAGAAATAATACTATCGCTCGAATATATTGTACTATGAATCCACACTCCATTAGATTGCATCTGATTTAAAACATAATAAACATTGTAATTATAACCCGATGATGTAATTTGTTTTGATGTTATAGTGTATTTTTTTGTCCACATATCCCAAAACTCAGGCCATCCAATATTCCCTGAATATTCAAATACATCTCCAACTTCAAAATTGTAAAAATCCCAAAAATTAGGAACTTTTTGCCCTAATCCTAAACCCTCAATTCCTTTTAGGCGAAAATTGATCTGTGAATATAAAACAGACGGAAACTGGATAATTCCAAATGATTTTGAAAGAATAATGGTATCTCCTGTTGATAGCAAAATTGTTTTAACAGAATCCATAATATCAAAAACTAATACCTCCGAAAAAGAAGTTACAGTTGCAGAAACATTGTTTAAAGAATCAAAGATCCATGATTCGCCTTGTGCTGATAATGAATTAATTATAAATTCAGAACTGTCTTTAAAAATATAAATCCCATCATTCCCAAAAGAAATTTCCTTTTTTAAAAATTGTGGCATATTGAAAATAATGATTGGATATTGATTTACATCATTAAATGTATCACATTTTACAGCAATGCGATTTAAAAAATAGACAGAATCACTGCCTGAAAACGATACTGAATCTACCCAAATAGTGTTTGAAATAACATAACTTGTATCAATCTGATAATTATATTTTTCGCCTGTAACTATAGGTTTCCAATTTTGTGCATTTAAAAACCATACGTTTACAAATAAGGCAAAGAAGAAAATTAATCTTTTCATAACTTTATTTTTAAAAACAAGTAAAGATATAAATTAATTTCAACTAAACGTTATTTTTAAAACATAATTTAATTACTAGCAACAGCCAAAGCACCAATACTAACCTTTGCTCCATTAACTTGCAAAACTGCATTTGCACATGCTTCGAATGTTGAGCCTGTTGTTACAACATCGTCAACAATTAGGATATGTTTATTCTCAAAGATTTTTTCATCACGGATTTTGAAAATATTATCAACATTTTGCCATCGCTCAAAACGTGATTTTTTGGTTTGTGTTTCGGTTTCTACCGAGCGATAAAGATTTTTATTATCTATTTCAATTCCAGTTGCTTCTGATATTCCTTTTGCAATCCATTCGCTTTGATTATAACCACGTTTTTTTTCTCTTTTGGGATGCAAGGGAACTGGAACTACAAAGTCAATATTCTGATATGCAGTAGCTTCTTTCATTTCTTGTCCGTACATTTTGCCTATTTCAAAACCAATTTCTTTAGCTCCTTTATATTTCAGATTGTGAATTAAATCCTGAAATTTACTTCCTTTATGAAAATAATAATAAGCCGAAGCATGTTCAAGATTAACTCTTCCCCAAAAAATATGCTCAACAAAATTGTCTTTTTCGCTTACAAAATGAGTTTTTGGAATTTCGTATCTGCATTGCAAACAAATAAT
>MEND01000205.1:1554-5229 GCA_001768975.1 Bacteroidetes bacterium GWA2_31_9
CCCGACAATAGCGTGTTTCCACATGATTGACAAAGGTTTGGATAAAATAAATTTATGAAATTTGACAATAGCTTCATTGTTTTTCATTTTTAGCCACAAAGACACAAAGGCACTAAGTTTTATTTCTCACTTACAATATTCACAAAATATTCATTATTTATTCAATTGAATCGTCAATTGCTTCTACTAATTTATATAGTTTATCGTTTCGTCTTATAAAATCGTCAACCGGCATTGAAAATTGTTGTCCTTTTGATGTTTTTGGAACTGCCTTTAAATCAACCCTTATTTCTGGAACTTTAAGTTCAATAACTCCGGTTGTTGGTCCAATTATCAAAATATCATCATTTACAGACAAATCTCCAGTTTCAATAAGAAATTCAGCAACTTTTAGGTTTGAAAAATAATTTGTACATTTCCCAACATAAACCTTTTTGTGAGTTGCTCTTGAACCATATTTATGACTCCATTCACCCAATTTTTTTCCTAAAAAGTAACCTCCCCAAAATCCACGATTGAACACAGAATTAAGCCTATTATCCCAATTTTGTATTTTTTCTTCTGTAAATGAATCATTTAAATAAGCATCAACAGCCTCATGATAACATTGAGTAACCGTTTTTACATATTCGGGAGCTCTGGCTCGTCCTTCAATTTTTAAAACTGTAACTCCTGAATCCAAAACTTTATTTAAGAAATGAATTGATTTTAAGTCTTTTGGCGACATAATGTATTCATTGTCAACCTCTAGCTCATAGCCCGATTCTTTTTCGGTTACTGTATATGCTTTTCGACAAGTTTGCAAACACTGACCTCGATTTGCAGAATAATTTTGTTCATGCAAACTCAAATAACATTTTCCCGAAACAGCCATACACAATGCTCCATGTACAAACATTTCAATCTTAACTTTATTCCCAGATGGTCCTTTTAAGTTGTCTTTTTCAATACAATCTGTAATATATTTTACTTGATTAAGATTTAATTCACGTGCCAAAACTATAACATCGGCATATTTAGAAAAATATTTAACAGCCTCGTAATTACTTACATTGAGCTGTGTTGAAATATGAACCTCCACTCCAATTTCGCGGGCATAATTAATTGCCGCAATATCTGAAGCAATAATGGCTGAAATTTTATTTTCTTTTGCCGAATCAATAATTTTTCGCATTACAGGAATATCGTCGTCATAGAGAACAGTATTTACCGTAAGATAAGACTTTACATTATGCTCGTTGGTGATTTTAACTATTTCTTTTAAATCAGCAGTTGTAAAATTTACGGTTGACTTTGATCGCATATTTAATTGCTCAATGCCAAAGTAAACAGAGCCTGCACCAGCCTGAATAGCAGCCATTAGGGCTTCGTGTGAGCCGGCAGGCGACATTATTTCAATATTTTTATCTGTTTTTTTCAATTTTATTTTTTTGATAATTCTGTAATATTAAAGGGCTAAAGCCCTAAGATATTGCATTTAATTTAAGTCCACGCCCTAAAGGACGTGGCTACTAATTTTTTGTTTTGCATAACTAATAATTACCTCAACATCAATATTATTCATACATTTAAAATGCTTTTTTGGACATTTGCTAAAGCCAATTTTTGAACATGGACGACATTTCAAATTTTTTACTTCAACTATTTCATACAATTCTTTCGACTCATAAGGATACATTCCAAATTCTGGAACTGTATTTCCCCAAATTGAAATAATTTGTTTTTTAAATGCTACTGCAATGTGCATTAATCCTGTATCAGATGTTATAACAAGTCTCGATTGCTTAACTACTGATGCTGATTGATTTATGTTAAGTTTTCCACACAAATTGAATACTCGTTTATTTGTAAGTTGCTGAATTTTTTCGGCTTTTTCAGAATCTTCTTTTCCACCAAGAATTACAATATTTTTATCAATTTTATTACAAATTTCTACTGCCAAATTTATTGGGATTTGTTTTGTAAAATGCTTTGCACCAACAACTAAAACAATATAATCGTTTGTTATTTCGGGCAAATAATTGCTAATATTAACTTCGTCTTCTGACGGAATAAAATAATCAAGTCCATTATTGTCATTAACTACATCAAATAATTTTACAGTATCTAAATATCTATCAACAATGTGAATATTAGGTAATTTATTAATTTTTAAATTAACTAAAAGCCATTTTTTGTAATTCAATTTATCGAATGAAAAAGCTAATATCCCGAGTGATTTTTTAATACGGTAAGTTCTCAGATTATGGTGTAAATCAATAATATAATCGAAATATTCGTTTTTTAATGTCTCAATTAATTCATCATAATTTTTATCGAATAAATGAACTTTATCAATGTATGGATTTGCTTGCAAAACTGACGAAAATGATTTTTTAGTCAAGTAATGAACTTCAGCGTTTTCAACTTGCTGTTTAATTCCACGAATTACAGGAGTTGTTAAAACAATATCGCCAATTGAACTAAAGCGGATTATGAGAAATTTTGTTTTTTGCACTTTTCTTTTTTTATCTCTTACAGATTAACCACATATACACATAGATACATAGATTTTCACATAGCTTAATCAACTTATAAACTCATCAATTCATCAACCTTTAAACTTATAAACTTATCAACTCTTCAACTAATAAACTTATAAACCCATAAACTAATCAACTTCCTAATAAACCACATAATGAATTTCCTCAACATCATCTTTAATCCAAAGCTCTTTTTGGGTTAGTCTCAATAGCTTATATTGTTTTTCAATAGTATAATTATTTGGATAATAAATCATATACAAAACATCTCCTTCGAACTTCCATACACCATTTTCGGTTTCGGATTTGCCTCCATATAAAATTCTTTTTGAATATTTACTTGCTCCTTCAAAGGTTAAAGTCCAGCCATCGTAATCTTTATAATGATATTCGTTGCTTTCTAAATCCAGAACTGATTCAATTTTCCAGCTTCTTTTAATTCTTTTTGTTTTAGAATATATGCTAAAAAAAGGACCATCTTCAAGCTTATTACATGACGATAAAACAATTGAAAAAATAAGTACGGCTATAAATAATCTCATATCAAAAAAAAGGCTATTCAAAAGTGAACAGCCTTCAAAATTAAAAATATTTTTCTAAACTATTTGTCAGAAGCTAAATTCATTTGATAATTGTCTTTATCCTTAATCCATAATTCATTATTGGCAAGACGTAAAATTGTACCTTCAATAATTTGAGCACCAGCCGTATTCATATATGTAGATGTAACTGAGATTTTTATGCCAGTATCGCCTACAAATTCCCATGTGCCGGAAGCAACTGTTAATGAAAAAGCACTAATTGTAGCAATCACATCAATTTTCCCATCTTTTTTAATATCAAACGTTAATACTACAGACGAGGAAGCTCCTGAAGAATCAGCAAATCCCATAAACTCGTTTTGGTCAACTTCATTTCCAGTATCTAAATCAGTGATTTTATCAATCTTCCAAATATTTGCCATCCTTGCTTTTTTTGATCTAAGGCTAATTCCCGGACCATCTTCGTATTTTGAACAGCTATTCAAAACAACAACCGATATTAAAAAAAATGCTACGATTGTAAATACTTTTTTCATTTTCTGAATTTTTAAATTTAAATCTTCTTACAAAGATAAGTGCTTAATTTTAAACTAAAACTAATATACAATCAA
>MEND01000206.1:0-2272 GCA_001768975.1 Bacteroidetes bacterium GWA2_31_9
AAAAAGTAATTCAAGAAGAAGAAGCTTCGTTTTTAAGAACTTTAGAAACAGGTATTAAACTTCTTGATAATATTATTGATAATTGTAAAAAAACGAATGTAAGTGTTATTAATGGCAAAACAGCTTTTGAATTGTACGATACTTACGGTTTTCCGTTGGATTTAACACAGTTAATTGCACGTGAACATAATTTGTCAATTAATCAATCGGAGTTTGATTCTGAAATGGAAGAGCAAAAGAAACGTTCACGTTCAGCAGCTGCAACTACAACCGACGACTGGAACGAAATTATTAAATCAGATAGTGTAGAATTTACGGGTTATGATTCTTTAAGTTCTGATGTTAAAATTACTAAGTTCAGAAAAGTAAAACAAAAGACTAAAGAATTCTATCAATTGGTTTTTGATAAAACACCATTTTATGGAGAGAGTGGTGGACAAGTTGGCGACAAAGGTTTTATTGAAACAATTAATGAAAAAATAGAAATTGTTGATACTCAAAAGGAAAACAATCTGACTGTTCATATTGTAAATGAACTTCCGATTGATATTTCTGCTGTTTTTCATGCTTTAGTTGATAAAGATTCAAGAGCTTATACTGCTTATAATCATACTGCAACACACTTATTACATGAATCGCTTAGAGAAATTTTGGGAACTCATGTTGAGCAAAAAGGTTCATTGGTAAATTCTGAATATTTGAGATTCGATTTTGCTCATTTTCAAAAACTTACTGATGAAGAAATACAAGCTGTCGAAAAATCTGTAAACGAAAAAATCAGAGCAAATTTCAAACTAAATGAAAAACGTGCTATTCCGATGGAAGAAGCCAAAAAAATAGGTGCAATTGCTTTATTCGGAGAGAAATATGGCGACAAAGTTCGTGTAATTAATTTCGGAACTTCTACAGAATTATGCGGAGGAACTCACGTAAGCTCAACAGGAGAAATCGGACAATTTAAACTTATGAGCGAAGGTGCAATTGCAGCCGGAATCCGACGAATTGAAGCAATAACAGGCTATAATGCTGAGGAGTATGTAAATTCTCAACTTTCGTTATTGAAAGAAATAAAATCAATATTTAAAAATCCTAAGGATGTTATAAAAAGTATTGAAAATGTAATTTCGGAGCGTGACGAAATGATTAAAAAAGTGGAAGCTTTTAATCATGAAAGAGTTGTTGTTTTGGCAAAATCGTTACAAGCTAAAATTAAATCACAGAATGGAATCAATATTTTAGCCGAAAAAATTGAAATTGACTCTGCTAACAGTCTTAAAGATTTATGTTTATTAATTAAGCAACAATCTGAAAATCTGTTTGGAGTATTAGGTTGCGAAATAGCTGGAAAAGCTAATGTTGCAGTTGTAATTTCTGAAAATTTAGTAAAGGAAAAAGGATTAAATGCAGGAAAAATTGTAAAAGAAATTTCCAAAGAAATAAATGGAGGAGGTGGAGGTCAGGATTCTTTTGCAACTGCCGGAGGTACAAACCCTGCTGGAATTAATGCTGCTATTGAGAAGGCTTTGGGTTTTATAAAGTAAATTAATGCTCAACTGAGGCTCTGCCTTAGTTGATTTTATCTGTACAGGCTCAGCCTGTAAACATATATTCAGCAGAGGTAGAACCTCTGTAGAGAAACGAACATATATAATGAAAAATTTTTTGACATTTTTGTTTATTATTATTGCGTTGACAAGTTTTTCGCAGACAATAAACTTTAATCTTTTGACAGGGACTTGGATTTGTTACAAAGCAACACAAGAAAACAAAACGGACGTTACAGAAGATTATAAAAACTGTTATAAGACATTTAAACAAGACCTGACCTACATTGAAGAAATGCGTGAAGTCAATACCACGACAAAAGGAACGTATGTATTAGACAAGAAAAACAAAAAAATATCCTTTAAAAATTTAATAACTACAACGAAATATCCAGACGCAAAAGTTAAAATGGACGATTTGGTTTTTAAAGATGAATGGCATCAAGACCAAATAATAGTTTCACTTGACAAGGACACATTAGTAATACTTTTAAAGAAACAATCTGACAGCGAAATAGTATCAGACACTAAAGTATTTTACAGACGAAAGAACTAAAAAACAACAACACGACACGACAGAAACGAATGCCAGCAGCTAACATAAAATAGGCGAAAATGAAAATCGACTATTTGACCTTTATAATACAATTTATCTACTGGAAATGGATATTTAGTTAGCTAAATCTTCCCAATCAAATCATTTTCAATACATTTCAATTCTTCTTCAG
>MEND01000206.1:2280-5862 GCA_001768975.1 Bacteroidetes bacterium GWA2_31_9
AACCGTCCATGTAAGTTAAGAATGCTGCAACGTTAGGCATCATATTGTGATTTAAAGTCGGTGAGCCAACACACACATATTCAGCATTTATAATATCGGTCATAATATCTGAAATGTGATTGTTTTGCAGATTACAAAGTACAGTACAATATCCCTTTGACTCAAATGCTGATTGAATAGAATAAGCCATTTTTTCGGTAGAATACCACATTGTATCATAAATAATTACAGCTTTTTTGTCAACTGAATTTGATGCCCATTTACGATATTCTTTAATAATATCTTTAACACGGTCTTTCCACATTATACCGTGACTAGTTAAAATGTATTCAATGTCAAGCTTTTCAACCGCTTCCAATACTTTTTGTACTGGTTTTGAATATGGTAAGACTATGTTTGCATAATATTTTTTTGCTTCTTGTAAAATGGTTTCGTACGGATATTCAAAGTCAATTCTTTCTGAAGAAGATAAATGTTGTCCAAATGCATCGTTTGAAAATAACATTTTTTCTTCTGGAATATATGCAACCATATTATCGGGCCAATGAACCATAGGGGTTAGAATAAAATGCAAGTTTCTTTTTCCAATATTCAAAGGGTCACATGGATTTATAGCAACAAAGTTCCACTCTTTTTTGTAATGTGCTTTTAACCCTTTTTCGCCATTTGGAGAGCAATATATTGTTGCGTTTGGTGCTTTTTCCATAACCAAAGGAATTGCTCCTGAATGATCCATTTCGGTATGTAATGAAACTACAATATCAATTTTTGAAGGGTCAATAATATCAGAAATTCGACTGAACATTTCATTCGCCAAATTTGGTTTCACAGAATCTACTAACGTAATTTTTTCGTCAATAATTAAATATGCATTATAGGTTGTTCCCATTTGTGTAAGGTAACCATGAAAATTTCTAACATTCCAATCTATTGCACCTACCCAATATATTCCTTCTTTAATTTCTCTTGCTTTCATTTTTTTCGTTTGATGTTTATATGTTTGTAGTTTGAAGTTGGTTGAATAGTTGAATAGTTTATAAAGTTTAATACTTTATAAATTCCTAAATCGTAAAACCTAAATTATTAAATTAAAGTTTCGTAAATTGTTCTTTATCAGCTTCGCATAATGGGCAAAGCCAATTTATGGGTAATTCTTCAAATAAAGTTCCGGGCTGAATATTATTACTTAAATCGCCGTCTTCTGGATTATAGATATATCCGCAAATTTCGCATTTATAATAATCCATCTAATTAATAGTTTTCGGCATAAACTTCAAAGTAAGCCTTTGGGTGAAGACAAGCAGGGCAATTTTCTAAAGCTTTTTCGCCTTCGTGAACATATCCACAATGACGGCAAACCCATTTTACTTTTTCGGTTTTTTTGAAAACTGTACCATCTTCAATATTTTTAAGTAATTTGTTGAAACGTTTTTCGTGTTCAAACTCAACTCTTGAAATCATTTTAAATGCAGTTGCAATTTCAGGAAAACCTTCTTCTTTAGCTTTTTCAGCAAATTCGGGATAAAGTTTTGTCCATTCTTCGTTTTCGCCCATTGCAGCAGCAGTAAGGTTTTCGCGAGTAGTTCCAATTTTTCCTGCAGGATACTCAGCAGTTATAGTTAAGCTGCTACCTTCTAAAAACTTGAAAAATCTTTTTGCATGAACCTTTTCTTGTTCAGATGTTTCCATAAATAAATGAGCAATTTGCTCATAACCTTCTTCTTTAGCAACTTTTGCAAAAAATTCATATCTGTTTCTTGCTTGCGATTCGCCTGCAAAAGCTTTTAAAAGATTTTTTTCTGTTTGTGTTCCAATAAGTGTATTCATAATTTGTTTTATATTTAGCAGTAACCCCTTTTACGGGCAGTTAATTTTTCTATTTCAATTTTCATAACAGCAACTCCATTTACAGCAGGAGCATTGTAAGTAAAATCGTTACGGTTTGTATATTGACGCATTATTAAATTCAATGCATTAATTTTTTCCTCGAAATCTTCAATAAATTGTACTTTTCCAAAAATAATAATACTTCTGAATTTCATTGAATAACTACATGCAACTTCCTTATGTCTAATACTTAATTCGCTATCTTTTTCCATTGAAATTGAAACTGCATTGTTTTTCTTAAATATTTCAATTTTTCGTCCAGTTGGAGCCGAATGTATATAAATAATGTTGTTTTCGTAACCGAAGTTCATTGGAAAAACATAAGGTAAGTTATTGTCAACTAATGCAATATGACATATTGGGACAGATTTTAAAATTTCCTCAATCTCAGCTTTATCAGTTATTTCAATATTTTTCATATTATATAATTGGCTTCAAAATTAATAATTAAGCTATAATTTTTATCAAAAATATTATGTTACTTATTATAAATTTGACAATTGTTAACTCAATTCACTAAATTTGTTAATCTTAATTAATCTAAAAATAGAATATTATGTTAAAAGAAAAAGTTGAAAAAGCATTGAATGCTCAAATCGAAAAAGAAATATATTCATCACATTTGTATTTATCTATGGCATCTTGGGCTGAATCAAAAGGTTTTGAAGGTGTGTCTAAGTGGCTTTATGCACAGTCTGATGAAGAAAGAGTTCATTATTTGAAATTTATAGGTTATGTAAACGAGAGAGGTGGAACTACCGAAATAACTGCAATTAAAAAGCCTGATGCAAAGTTTAAAAATGTACTTTCTTTGTTTGAAGCAGTTTTAAAGCATGAAGAATTTATTAGTGAATCAATAAATGAAATTCAAGCTGTTTGTATAAGTGAAAAAGATTTCTCTACTCAAAACTGGCTTCAGTGGTTTGTAACAGAGCAAATTGAAGAAGAAAAGTCTGTGAGAAATATTATTGATAAGCTGAAAATGATTGGTAACGACGGTAATACTCTTTATTTATTCGACAAAGATATAATGAGTATGCGTACTGCTAATGCAACGCCTGTAAAATAAATTCCAAGTTTCAAAATTCAAGCTCCAAATTTCAAGACTAAGGGAAATTTTAATTTGTTTAAATTTTGTGATTGGAGCTTGATACTTATTTAACTTTATAAAAAATTGAAGAAGTTATTTTGTATAATTACATTTCTTATGTTTTGTAATTTTTTGTTTTCTCAGAAAAATTCTGGAAATATTTTTAATTGGTTAGAAGGCGAGTGGAAATTAAATTCTGCAAATGAATTATCATTTGAAAATTGGAAAGTTATAAATGATAGTACGTTATCAGGTAAAAGTATTTTTATAAGCAAAAATGATACGATTTCAGAAATTTTAAGAATTGACCGAATTGGGAAAAATTGGGTTTATATTGCAACTGTAAATCAAAGTAATCCAATATTATTTACATTAAATACAGTTTCAGAAAATATCTTTGAATTTATAAATCCAGAACACGATTTTCCTCAAAAGATTGTATATAAAATAGTAGATGAAAATTTGCTACTGGTTTGGATTGAAGGGCAAGATAATGGAAAATTTAAAAGGATTGATTTTGGCTTTTCAAAAAAATAAAGGCTAAGGTTTATAGTTTCTTTGATTTCAAGCTGTATTTTGTGAAAATAATACTTTTTAGTAATGTA
>MEND01000207.1 GCA_001768975.1 Bacteroidetes bacterium GWA2_31_9
TGAATATTATTCATAATTGTATGTAATTTTTTATCAACTTCTTCTGTTGACCAGTTATATCTCATTGAGTTTTGACTCATTTCTAAACCAGATGTTGCAACACCACCAGCATTAGAAGCTTTTCCCGGAGAGAATAATATTTTTGCTTCGTGGAAAATTTCAACTGCTTCTGGAGTACAAGGCATGTTTGCACCTTCGCCAACACACATAACGCCATTAGCAACTAACATTTTTGCATCGTCGCCATTTAATTCGTTTTGAGTTGCACAAGGTAATGCTATGTCAACTTTTTGTTCCCAAGGACGTTTTCCTGCGAAGAATTTAGCACCATATTGTTTTGCATAAGGCTCAACAACATCATTGTTAGATGCTCTAAGTTTTAATAAGTATTCTATTTTATCACCAGAAATACCATTTTCATCATAAATATAACCATCAGGACCAGAAATAGTAACAACTTTTCCGCCTAATTGATTTACTTTAATTGCAGCACCCCAAGCAACGTTTCCGAAACCCGAAATAGCAACAGTTTTTCCTTTAAAGCTTTCGCCTCTTGTAGCTAACATTGCTTCTGAAAAATATACATTTCCAAAACCTGTTGCTTCTGGACGAATTAAGCTACCGCCCCATTCTAAACCTTTTCCAGTTAAAACTCCAGAAAAATCTTTAGTTAATTTTTTATATTGACCAAATAAGAAACCAATTTCACGTCCACCAACACCTATATCACCAGCTGGAACATCAATGTTTGGTCCAATATGACGATAAAGTTCTGACATAAAACTTTGGCAGAATTTCATAATTTCATTATCTGATTTTCCTTTTGGATCGAAATCAGAACCACCTTTTGCACCACCCATAGGAAGAGTAGTTAAACTGTTTTTTAGAATTTGCTCGAAACCTAAAAACTTAAGAATGCTTAAATTAACACTTGAGTGAAATCTTAAACCACCTTTGTAAGGTCCAATAGCACTGTTAAACTGAATTCTATAGCCTCTGTTAAGTTGAACTTCGCCTTTATCGTCTAGCCATAAAACTCTAAACATAATAACTCTTTCTGGCTCAACCAATCTTTCCAAAATCTTTGCATGTTTGTATTTTGGATTTTCCTCAATAAAAGGAATGATTGTTTCTGCTACTTCTCTCACAGCTTGATGAAATTCATTTTCGCCTGGATTTTTAGCAATTACGTTTGCCATAAACTTATTTACCGCTTCCATAATTTATTTAATTAATGTTGATTATTTGGTTAATACTTCCACAAAGATATATATATTTTAATTACAGATTTATTTATTATAACAGTTTAAAACTAATTCTTTTACAACTATTTGTAATTTTGTTAATTACATAATTACGAATTGTTATTAAACAGTAATAATTTTGTTTTTTGTATAATGAATATGCAAGAAAATTGAAATATTAGTATTAAGATTCAGTAAAAAAAATGTTATTTCGAGAAAAATTGAAAGTTAATTTGGATAAATCTAAACAATTTGATACTAGATAAAAAAAATGAATTTTTTTTGAGCTTTAGTGCTGAATTTTGCCAAAGCTTTAAAAAATGCTTATTCGGTATAAATTCTACTATACATCCTAATAATCAACATCCAAATAATAATAATCTGTTTGCTCAAAATTGAAATAATAGATGTTTAATGTATTAATATTATAAATATTCCTTTTTGTAAATAAGTAGTTATGTGGTGTTAATTTTACAATGTTATTATCGGTATTAATGTCCTCATCGGTGCATATTGTTACAGGTTTTTGTAAAGGATTTATTGCAGAAATAAGCAATGTTTCAATCGGATACGACCAGTTTGTTCCAATTGGTTCAATAGAATTAATTTTTTCGGCATTTATATAAAACTTGTTTCCTTCTTTTGTTTGACACTGATTAATAATGTTTTGCATTATATTTACTCGTTTGCTGAATTTTTTGCCTTCATAAGAAATCAGTATTAAACGCACAACTATTATTATTACAGCAATTGTAAAAAGTGAGGTTCTTAATATGGTTTTGTTTTCGTTATACACAAGCCTTGCAAAAGGATAACAACAAATAAAAATCAAAGGAAAATATACTTGTTCCTGATATCTGCTTTGCTCAAAACCATAATTTGATATATTTACCATCGAGCTAATTAATATTATAAATATCAAATAAATAAATGCTGATAAATAGTTTTTTTTATAGATTAAATATATTGTTGTAATTAACGTAATTACAAGCATTTCTTTATAATATTGGAATAGAAAACTAAAAAACGATTTAATGTAAATCAAATCGTATTTTCCATTTTTAAAAGTGTTGATAAAAGCCTGAGTTTTACCAATTTCGTATTCGGTAGCGGTAAATTTTTTAAAAATCACAACTGCTAATAAAGTAAAGAACATCAAAACATAAATCTTAAAATATTTCCATTTATGAGTTTCGAAATGAAACAACATTACAAAAATCATTAAAAAGTATGTATATTGATGGCTAGTAAATATTAATAACGATAAAAGAATAAGTATTGTAATATTTTGCCATTTAAGATTGTTATTGTAAAGTATAGCTGTAAATAAAATCAAAAATCCAGTACCATAATATAACTCAAACATTGGAGTGAAGTAACCGCTTAATATGCCAACAGTTTGAATTAATAAAAGGATTAATCCTGGCCAGTTTTGTTTGAGTAAGTATTTGCAAATCAAAAATATTGAATAAAAAAAGATTGAATGCCCAATTGAATATAAAATTAAAACTGTTTTTAATGAAAGTCCAGCTAAAACTCCAAAAAGTGGAAATATCTGAGAAAATATAAGAATAAATCTGTTATGCTCAATCCAAAAGGACTTATGGTCAATAACCTTGAAAAGGTAATAGCTTGAGTCGGCAAATATTCGTTCTTTGTAAAAAATAACAGAAAAGACTATAAGAGTTGCGAATAATATATTAATAGTGATATTATAAAATATTGAAGATGATATTTCAGTTAATTTTTTAAGCATCTAATTCTTTTCTATTTTCTTATAAACCGTAAGCAAATCGTCGCCATTGAAAGAATTATTATTGACATCATTGTCCCAATAATAATTTGTAGTAGTGTCGTTTATAATATCAACAATGCCCGACTTGTAATAATTATTATTTACAAGATTATTAAACCAGTCCATAATTTCTTTTTTCCTTGTTTCATCGCCAAACCAGGTTCCTGAATGGTTAGAGAATACTATTATTTTAGGATTTGATTTTTCAATTTCTCTAAAAAACTCATGTGTCATTTGATCTGCATAAAGATTGTTTTCCAAAAAAGGATAAACATAAAGATATCCAGTAGCAGATTTTCGTTTACTATAAAATAACATTTGAGGCTCTGCTCCAATAATTGCAACATTATCGTTTTCTAATGAATTTTCAGATATATATTTAGCTATTTCGGGCGATTCAGAAAATGGATTTGAACCAAACATCATTTTTGAAACTTGTATCGGAGATAATTTGAATAAATATGATGAATGCGAATAAACATAAAATGAAATTAATGATATAAAAAGAAGTACAGGAAACCCTAAAGCAAAGATCTTTTTGGAAGATTCGAGCTTGTAATTATTAAAACTATTAAAGAATAAACCTGAAAGTATTGCAACTATTGGCAATAATAGAATAAAATAATGTGGCCTGAAATAAAATCCTGGACTAATTGCTAATAAGGATGTTAATAGAAATGCAATAACGAAAAACATTTGCAGTCTATTAGTTTTTGACCAGATTAATGAAAACAATCCAAATGCAGATATTATCCAGAATAAATAATCTTCTTTTATTACATTAGAAATGTTTTTAATAAAATTATTAAAGCCTTGTTCAAGATTTATATAAGAAACATATTCTCTTGCATATGTGAATGTTAAAAACCAAAACTTTTCAAAAGCACCCAAAAAGAATATCAGGCATAAAGTAAATATTATAAAAGAAAGTACTCCTGAAAAATAAATTGAAATATTTTTAACTGCCTTAAAAAAAGTCACTTTAAGTATGATTTGTTTATGTAATACTAGCAGAAATCCAAGAATAATAAATGCAAAACCATGCTGCTTCATAGTAAAGGAAATTGCCATCATTAAGCCGCACAAAAACAAATATTTTTTAAAATAAGTTTCGTAATATTTAAAAAGGTAAAATAATCCAGCCAAAGTAAATAGTACTACAAAATGCTCAGCATTGGCTGAAAATCCTTGAATATTTTCGTTCAAAGAAAGCAGTGCAAAAAACGAAGTAATTATTATCGCTGAAAAATTATTAAGCAACTTTTTACTAATTGCGAAAAGCAAATAGCAACTTAATAAGTTTGTAAATAAGAGCCCAATATGAATTGCCATTGAGCTTTGACCAAATACAAATAAAATAACTGAGTAAATAAAGAACATTCCTGGATATTTCAACGAATATTGCTCTAGATAAGGAAAATGGCCATTTAATATAAGTTGTCCACCGTATGCGTATTCAGCCTCATCACGGTCTAACGGAATGTTAAGTAATCTAATTCTTACAATAATAACAATTGAAAGTATTAATATAATTAAAAGCACAAAAATCCTGAATTTCACTACTCACAAATATTTATAGTAGGATAGTTATTTAAAAAAAATGATTCTCCTACGTGATATAATTTAATTATCAAAAATATAAATATTTATCACAATGATGTAATAATGTTTCTGAATGCTTCAACTGGAAGCTTTTATTACGAGAGAAATTAGTTTTTTGATATTTCACATTCATCAATAGAACCATCTTCATCAGCTTCTTCACCAAACCAAACAACAGAATAACCTTTGTAAATTGCAACTCCAATTGCTCCCCATCCTTGAGATTTCCAAATGTCTTTGTTTAAAATTACATTATTGTGTCCTGAACTTTTTTTCCAAGCATCTAAAGCAGATTCAGAAGATGCAGTATAATCGTCGTACCTAGAATCAGAACTTCCAAAAGCAATTTCGTAACCATTTCCTTTATAATTAGTTAATTCTCGTGGCTTATCCCACATGCATTGTGCTTGTTTGTGATCCGAAGTGTAACAACATGCAGTCCACTCTCCTTTGTTTGACCAGCTATGAGGATTGCAGCCTGTTACGTTATCTGGCTTATTTTCTGATAAATCCTTACAATGAGTTTGTGCTACAAAAGTCAACGATTTTGAAATTGGAATTACTGGCAATTTATTTTGTTTTCGATAAGCCATTATTAAATCGTATAGGTTTTTTTCGTCTTTTGAAAGACAGGCTGTTACTGATTTTTGAGCTTTTAAATTAAAACAAAATGCTATAAATAAAATTAATACACCTAAATGCTTCATGTTATTACTGGATTATAATTTTTTTAAATCAATATAAAATTAACGATAAATATTGAATTGAGATTGTAAGGGACTAAAATTATTTATAAAAACGCAAAAGATGAAGACAGTTGAAACGAGTTTATGAATGAAAAGAATATATCTATCAAATTATTAAAAACGAACTACATTAAATGCGACTGTATATTTTTAGTTGCAATTTGTATAAAGTTTGAATTTGTGAATAGTGTTTTTTTTCTATCGCTCCATTTTTCTAATTCATCTGTAATGGATTCTAATGTAGATACATTTTTATCTTGTATAATAAAGTCCACTGTTGAAAGTAATTCTAAACCAAACGGAGAATAGAATCCTGTAAGAAAGTTTTTTGTTTTATTTACTATTTCTTTCAAGGCAATGCTATCAGGTTGAAGAAGAAATTCATCTACCTCTTTTTCTGCATCCATAACTAATCCTAATTCTTCAAACGGTTTTTTGTCTTTAGAGCTATATCCCATTATATAACTACCATTAAGATAATACAAAACATGTTTTACTTTGCCAGAATAAGGTCCGTAAAAGTTGGGCTGAAATTCTAATTTAAAAATTTCTTTTGCTCCAAAACGTTGCAGGAAATAAGCAACTTTTTCTGCTGCAAATTCTGATACAAATTCTCCATTTCTAACCAAATCATACAAAACAGATAAAAGCATAGCTCTTGCAGAAGTTAATTTAACTCGTTCCTTTTTCAAAACGTCTTGTATTGCTATAGTTGGCTCATATATATATATATCACAATTCAATGTTGACAAATGTTTTTCCAAAATCACCTTTACTTTATTCCAATCTAAACCACCATTGCCAGAACCTAAAGGAGGAATAGCTATTGACTTAATGTCTTTCTCTTTGATTACTTTTACTAAATCTAACAAGCCAGCTTCAATGTACTTGTATTCAGAAGGTAATCTCCAATTAGTTTTAGTAGGAAAGTTAATAATTATTTTTTTCCCTTTAAGCAAAGTCTCTTCTTCGGCAACTAGGAGTTCTCCAACCTTTACTTCTTTATTTTTGCAAGCATTAGCATATATTTTGAAATTATTTGGAAACATGTTTTTAAATTGTAAAGCAATTCCTTTACCCATTACACCTACTGTATTAACAGTGTTGACTAAAGCTTGAGCTTCGCTGTCTAGTAAATTCCCTATTTGGTAGTGTATCATATTTAAAAGTAAAAATTTGTTTTAATGTGAACATTTTCAACACCTAATTCAATCATTTTGTTTTGAGCAGTTTGATTATAAACTAAAAAACCAAGTATTCCTTCAGATGCTATATCTCCTAAAACTAAAAATTCAGCTTCTTTTCTTCGTTTCATATCAAGGTCATTATCGTCTTTCCAATATTTTGAGTTGACAGCATTCCAGTCAATTATGCTGTCTATATTATTAATATTATCAGGGGTAAATTGAGTTGTAAAACAATCTATAGCGTGTCCGTTAGTAAAAACAAAATCAAGGTGAAGGTCAATTATTTTTTGAACCGAGGAAACGCAATAAACGATATTTTCTGCGTAAGTGGGGGATACCATATTATAACCGTTTTGTACCACATACAACATTGGTGTTCTTACTCCAAAATAAAATGGGATGTATTCTCCTAATGTTCTGCCATTGTTTAATAAAAAACAATTTCTACTAGTAATAATAGAACTATCTCCAATAGGCACAAAATTCGGATTGGCATTGGACGAAGAGTAATGTGTAATGCCGAATTTGAGTATATGTGGTATATTCTCAATATGAGTCATTCTGTATAAATATGTTTTATTCAAATCAGGCATTAATTAATAATTTACTCAGTAACTATTTTTTGAAAGTTCTTTTAACGGTCAAAGGTTTGAATAATATATTATATTTCTAGTTATTTGTTTTGGTTTAATGTGAAATCATTTTTTGTTGATTACAATAAAAATCGAATATAATAAAAATTCAATAAATAAACATTTAGTTTTATAAATAAACAAAAAGCCCATTATGAAATTTCATAATGGGCTTAATATTATTAAGTAAAGTATCTTTTAATTAATATTTACCTCATAAATATATTCCATTCCAATTTTAAGAGCTTTTTCGTTTAGCGGAATTAAATTATGATAACGGGCAGGTAATGACTTTTCGATTCCTTTAATTACGTTTTCAAGCTTTACAATAGGCTTGATTTTAAGAAAACCACCTAAAACAACCATGTTAAAGACTTTTGCAACTCCAGTTTCGGCAGCTTTTTCGGCAGCATCAATACGGTAAATTTTTATGTCTTTTCGCTTTGGATGACGAGTAATTCCGTTTCCATCGTAAATAAGTATTCCTCCTAGTTTAACAGAGGTTTCAAATTTATCCATCGATTGCTGATTAAGAATAATTGCTGTATCAAATTCGTTTAATACTGGCGAACTTACTCTTTCGTCGCTGATAATTACAGTAACGTTTGCAGTTCCTCCACGCATTTCAGGACCATAAGAAGGCATCCAGCTAACTTCTTTATCTTGCATTATTCCTGAATAAGCTAATATTTTTCCCATCGACAGAACTCCTTGTCCGCCAAAACCTGCTATAATAATTTCTTCATTCATAATTTAACTTTTTTGCCACTAAGGCACTAAGACACTAAGTTTATTGTTTATAAATTATATATTTTCGTCTTTTGGAACTTTAATATCGCCAAGTGGATATGCAGGAAACATGTTTTCTTCCATCCATTTGTTTGAATCGTTTGGAGTCATTTTCCAGCCTGAGTTACAATTCGATACTATTTCAACAAAAGATAAACCTTTGTTTAATTTTTGATTTTCGAAAGCTTTTCGGACTGCTTTTTTTGCTTTACGAACAGCAGCTGGAGTGTGAACTGCCTGACGTGATACAAAGTAAGTTCCTGGCAATTGTGCTACAAGTTCGGTAATTCTTAATGGATGTCCCATAATTTCAACATCACGTCCATAAGGAGAGGTTGAAGATTTCATGTTTGGCAATGTAGTTGGAGCCATTTGTCCACCTGTCATTCCATAAATTCCATTATTTACAAAAATGATAGTAATGTTTTCGCCTCTGTTGCAAGCATGTATTGTTTCAGCAGTTCCAATTGCAGCTAAATCGCCATCGCCTTGATATGTAAATACAAACTTATCAGGAAAAACTCTTTTAACAGCAGTAGCAACAGCTGGAGCTCTTCCGTGTGCTGCCTGAATCATATCAACATTCATAAAGTTGTATGCTAAAACTGAACAACCTACAGGAGCAATTCCAATAGTTTTGTCCTGAACACCCATTTCGTCAAGCACTTCCATTACAATTCGGTTTGCAGTTCCATGACCACAACCAGGACAGTATGACAGAGGAGTGTCTGTAAGTAATTTCGTTTTTGTATAAACCAGATTTTCAGGTTTAATAATATCTTTAGTTGAAATTTGCATATATTATTCTCCTTTAATTTTTTGCATCATAAAATCTGCTACTTCTTTTGGCGAAGGAATAACTCCACCGGTTCGTCCATAATGATTAACAGGAATTTTACATTCAACAGCTAACATTACATCTTCAACCATTTGTCCCATACTCATTTCAACAACTACAATTGATTTTATTTGTTTTGATAAATCGTTAATTGCTTTTTTAGGATATGGTAAAAGTGTGATTGGTCTTAATAATCCAGCTTTAATGCCTTTTTCACGCAAGATTTGAACTGCTTTTTGACAAATTCTTGCACTTGATCCATAAGCTACAAAAAGATATTCAGCATCTTCGCATTGGAATGTTTCGTATCTTATTTCGTTTTCTTCTATTACTTTGTATTTTTCATAAAGTTTAATTACATGTTTTTCTTGAATAGAAGCTTCAAGAATTAAAGATGTAATAATATTGCGTTCTCTGTCAACTACTTTTCCGGTTGTTGCCCAAGGTGAGTTTTTTATTACTTCTTCTTCTGACCATCTTGGAGTTGGTTCGTCTAAATAAACTTTTTCCATCATTTGTCCGATAATTCCATCAGATAAAATCAAAACAGGATTACGATATTTAAAAGCTAATTCAAAACCTAATTTTGGAAAATCGTACATTTCCTGAACTGATGAAGGTGCTAAAACGATACATTTGTAATCGCCATGACCGCCGCCTTTAACCGATTGAAAATAATCTGATTGCGAAGGTTGAATTGTTCCTAATCCTGGACCTCCACGAACAACGTTTAGAATAATACAAGGAAGTTCGGCTCCAGCAAGGTATGATATTCCTTCTTGTTTTAAACTTATGCCAGGACTGGATGAAGAAGTTAATACTCTTTTTCCGCAAGATGCTCCGCCATAAACCATGTTTATAGCTGCAATTTCGCTTTCTGCCTGAAGTACAACCATTCCTGTTGTTTCATAAGGCCTAACAGCCATAAGATATTCTAATACTTCTGACTGTGGTGTAATAGGATAACCAAAATAAGCATCAGCTCCGGCACGAATTGTACCTTCTGCAAATGCTTCGTTACCCTTCATTAATTTTAATTCTTTCATTTTTTAGAAATGTTTTAAAAATATATAATCAGGCATCAACTTTAATTTTATATACAGATATTACTCCATCTGGGCAAACAATTGCACAGTTTGTACATCCAGTACAAGCATCGGAATTTTCCATATAAGCATAATGATATCCTTTACCATTTACATCTTTTGTCATGCTTATAACATGAGTCGGACATGAAATAACGCAAACCTCACAGCCTTTGCACTTTTCAACGTCAACAACAATAGCACCTTTTATCTTAGCCATTATAAAATACTTTTGAATTATAATACTTACTGCTTTCAAAGATACAAATTAGGATTAAATTTCCTAACACTTATGAGCAGTTTTGGTCAAATTAGTAACTGTTTTAAGGCATGTGGCAAAAATAACTTACAAAATGATAGCAAATTACGGCGTTTGGCTTTGATTTAGAAAAAGCATTAATTTTTTAGTTTTTTAATCTGAAAAATCAATTTCCATTTGCTTTGGCTTATATTGAAAAGTTTTTCTTTGATAAATTGAAGGTCCAAATTTTTCGAAACATTCTTTGTGATTTGCGGTTCCGTAGCCTTTGTTTTTATCCCAATTATATTGTGGAAATTCAAGATGTATTTTCTTTATAAATTCGTCACGATGTGTTTTAGCAAGAATTGAAGCAGCTGCAATTGATGCAAATTTTCCATCGCCTTTAACAAAACAATTGTGGGGAATTTCTGGAAAAGGCTTAAATCCATTACCATCAATTAGTAATAATTCAGGTTTGATTTTGAGTGTTTTAATTGCTTCGTGCATTGCCAGATAAGTAGCGTTTAAGATGTTAACTTTATCAATTACTTCGTGGCTCATTTGTGCTACCGACCAAGCAATAGCTTTTTTTTCAATAATAATTCTTAATTCGTCTCGTTTTTTTTCTGAAATTTTTTTGGAATCGTTTAAAAATTCATTTTTGAAATCTGATGGAAGAATTACAGTAGCAGCAAATACAGGTCCAATTAGGCTTCCACGCCCAGCTTCGTCAACGCCGGCTTCTATTGTTTTTGGTTTATAGTATGGGTTGAGGTTTGGCATAAAAATGAATTAAGAAAATTACTTAATACTTTTCTCCAACGAATTCCAAACCCTATCAGCTGTTTTATCCCACGAAAATTTTTTAATTCGTTCTCGACCTTTAATAATTAGCTTATTTCGGAGTTCGTTATCATTAGCAATTTTTACCATGCAATTTTTAATATATTCAACAGAAAAAGGATCGGAAAGGAGTACTGCATCTCCACCAACTTCGGGCATAGAGGTTACGTTAGATGTAATAACCGGAACATCGCAAGCCATTGCTTCAATAATTGGAATTCCAAAACCTTCAAAATATGGAACAAATGTCATTGCATAAGCAGAACCTAATATTTTATGTAATTCACCGTGTGGAAGACGTCCAGTAAAAATCACATCATCTTTAAAGTTCATGTTGTTATAAGAGTTTTCAATATCTTGGTTTTTAAACATTTTATCACCAACAATTACGAGTTTAAACCCTAATGCCGTTTCTTTTCTGAATAAATCAAAAGCTTGAATTAATCTTGCTACATTTTTGCGAGGATGCAATGCTCCAATAAAAACAAAATACGGTTTTCCGTCTGTTATTTTTTCGATTGTTTGTTTTTTTGTTTCTTCGTCTAATGGTTTGTAAATTTGGTTAATTCCATTGTAAACAACGTCTATTTTTTCAGGTTTAATTTTATATGTATTGCAAATATCAGATTTTGAATATTCTGAAACTGTTATTATTCGTTTTGCTTTTTGAGCATAAATAGGAAAATAATAGTTGTAATAATTTCTTACCCAATAAGGCAAATCCTCTGGACGATGTGCAAAATTAATATCATGAATTGCAGGAACAGAAGGAATGTGTGTTTTAGTTGATAAAAAACCATCAGGCGAAAAAAACAAATCTGCTTTAAACCTTGAAAGTATTTTCGGAACAGAAATCTCAAACCACAAATACCACAAAAACGGATGTCGTGACTGTGGAGCAATTTTAACAGGAGTTATATTTTTAGAAAAAATAAAGCTTTCATCAAAATCTCTGTCAAAAATGAAAATAAACTGATGCTCCGGATGTTTTTGAGTAATTCGTTTTAAAGTTTCGTAAGAAAACCAACCAATTCCTTCGAGTTTGTCTTTTATTAAGAGTCTAGTATTTACTGCAATTTTCATTAAAAAATATTTCGTGCAAATCAGATTTTTATTAAAAATAAATAAAAGCTAAAATGCTTTATTACATTTGTAAAAATATAACATTTTTTTAGAACATTGAAAAGAAAGTTTCTTACTAATCTGGCTTTACTAATTTTTCTAAATCTTCTTGTTAAGCCTTTCTGGATATTCGGCATTGATCGTACAGTTCAGAATATTGTTGGTGCTGAACAGTATGGGATGTATTTTGCTTTGTTCAATTTTTCGTTATTACTAAATATTATTCTTGATTTAGGAATTACAAATTATAATAATAGAAATATTGCACAACATAGCCAGTTGTTAAGTAAGCATGTGTCGAACATTGTTGTTCTTAAGTTTTTATTGGCAATTTTATATTTAATTATAAGTGTTAGTGTTGCGGTAATAATAGGATATGAATGGAAGCAAATGAAATTGCTTTTGTTTTTAGTTCTGAATCAGTTTTTGATTTCATTTACTCTATATCTCAGGTCGAATTTATCGGGGCTTCATCTTTTTAAAACCGATAGTGTTGTTTCAATTCTTGATAGGATATTAATGATAATTATTTGTTCTGTTTTAATTTGGGGACATATTACAGATAGTCCATTTAGTATAGCTTGGTTTGTATATGCACAAACAATAGCTTATCTGTTAACTGCCTTAATAACATTTGTAATTGTTTGGACAAAATTAGATTTTCTTCACCTTAATTTTGATCGTACTTTTTTTATAGTTTTTTTAAAACAAAGTTATCCTTATGCATTGCTAATATTATTGATGTCGTTTTATAATCGTATTGATTCTGTTATGCTAGAAAGAATGTTGCCCGATGGAAAAGAACAAGCGGGCATTTATGCTCAGGCTTTCAGGGTTTTAGATGCGGCTACAATGTTTGCTTTTTTATTTTCAACTCTACTTTTGCCAATATTTGCGAAGATGATTAAACTTAAAGAGTCGGTTGGTCAGTTAGTTCAGCTTTCTTATGTTTTATTGATAGTTCCTGCGTTTATTCTTGCATTAATTTCGTACTTCTATAGAAGTGAGATTATAGAATTGTTATATCATCATCATGTTGGAAGCTCAACAGCCATTTTTGCAATTCTTATGATGGGATTTGTCTCAATATCTACTACTTATATATTTGGCACTTTGCTTACGGCAAATGGGAATTTAAGAGCTTTAAACATAATGGCAACAATCGGAATGGTTTTGAACATTGTATTAAATTTAATTTTAATTCCAAAATTTGCAGCATTGGGTTCGGCTTATGCAAGTTTAACAACTCAAACGTTTACAGCAGTTGTTCAAGTAATAATAGCTATGTATATTTTTAAATTCCGAATAAATTATATGCTTGCTATTCGCTTATTTGTTTTTATATCTGTTTCATTGCTTGCAGGATATTTCGTTACATCGTTAATAAGTAATTGGTTTATTGGTCTATTAGTAGTTTCATTGTTCTCATTATTTATAGCTTTATTAATTAAATTAATAAACTTCAAAAGTCTGTTTACGCTAATTATTCATGGTGAAAAAGATGAAAGTAAGGGTTTAGAAATATAGTTCAAAAATTCAATACAATTCTGATTCTGAATACAGAAAACAGTTTGCTAAAAAATGATTTATCTAAAATTACTTAAAGAAAGTCTTCTATTTGCAATCAATGCACTAGTTGTAAATAAGTTACGGACACTTTTGTCTTTACTTGGAATTACAATTGGAATTTTTGCAATAATTTCGGTTTTTACAGTTATCGATTCAATGGAAAAGAAAATCAAGGACAGTATTGAGTCTTTAGGCGATAATGTTGTTTATGTTCAGAAGTGGCCTTGGGAATTTGGCGATGAATATCCTTGGTGGAAATACATGAATCGACCGCTTCCAACTATAAAAGAATTAGATGAAATAAATAAACGTTCCGAAAAAGCTGAAGCATCAGCATTTATGATTTCAACTTCACAAACTGTTCAATACAAAAAATATTATGCCGAAAATGTTGGAATTATTGCCGTTTCACACGATTACGATAAAGTACGTTCGTTTGAATTAGAAAAGGGTCGATATTTTTCATTTTTTGAATCAAAAAGTGGAAGAGCGTTAGCAATAATAGGAAGTAATATTGCAAACACATTATTTGGTGGAATAAATCCAATTGGTAAAGATATTAAAGTCGCAGGTTATAAACTAAATGTAATTGGCGTTTTCAAAAAAGAAGGTGAAGATATTTTTAATAATAGTGCCGACAATATTGTTTTAGCACCTATTAATTATGTCCGAAAAATTGTTGATATAAGAAATGAAAATATGAATCCTTTTATTATGATTAAAGCAAAAGAAGGTATTCATAACGAAGAATTATTGGAAGAATTGAAAGGAATTATGCGAGCAATAAGGAGAATTAAGCCAATTGCCGACGATGATTTTGCATTAAATCAAACAAGTATGCTCACAAAAGGTTTTAATGAGCTTTTTAAAATTGTTGATATTGCGGGTTTAATAATTGGAGGTTTTTCAATTTTAGTTGGTGGTTTTGGAATAGCAAATATTATGTTTGTAAGTGTTAAGGAACGGACTCATATTATTGGAATTCAGAAGTCGTTAGGAGCAAAAAACTTTTTTATTTTACTTCAATTTTTATACGAATCAGTAATTCTTTGTTTAATTGGAGGAGCTATTGGGCTGTTTTTGATTTATATAGGAACATTAATCGTAACTTATGCACTTGATTTTAACCTTGGTCTTTCACTGTGGAATATTATTTCTGGTTTGTTAATTTCTGCTTTTATAGGACTAATTTCAGGAATTGCACCAGCATTAAGTGCTGCAAAACTAAACCCTGTAGAAGCAATAAACTCGAATATGTAAACATATCCGAGTTTATTAAAATATCTTAAAATGTAATTTTGTTTACCCTAAGTCGCTTATTCTTTCAAGCTTCGATAAATCCATAATTTTTATTTTTCTTCCATCTAATGAAATAACCTTTTCGCTTGCAAACGATGATAATGTTCTGATTGCATTTGAAGTTGTCATATTCGATAGATTTGCAATATCTTCTCTTGATAAATAAACCTTTAAGCTATGTCCATCTTCTTCAAAACCATAAGTGTTTTTTAAGAAAATAAGCGATTCGGCTAAACGACCTCTGATGTGTTTTTGTGTTAAAGTTACAGTTCTACTATTAGAAAGACCTAGCTCTGAAGCCATAGTTCTTAGAATAGTCATAGTAAGTTGATTGTTGTTATGCAATACTCTAAAAAGGCTGTCTTTATCAATAATACAAGCAAAAGAATCTTCCAGAGCAACGGCAGAAGAATTATAGTTTTCTTCAGCAAATAAAGCTCTATAGCCAATAAAACCAATTGGTCTGGCTAAACGAACTATTTGTTCTCTTCCGCCAACACCTTCTTTAAATATTTTTACTTTTCCTTCGGCAAGACAAATTAAACCGCTAGGTTTATCGCCTTCTTTGAAAATAATATCGCCTTTTTTGTAAAATGATGAAGAAATATTTTTTGATAATTGTTTTTTCTCCTCTGGGCTAAGGGTATAAAAAATCGAACGCTTATTATCAAAATAACTTTCGCAATTAATTTCTCTTGAATTCATAGTGTTTAAGTTAAATAGCAATGCTTTAAAACTTTACAAAGTTAGTATAATGATTCTAATAATAAAATATTTTTGATGGCATAAATTTTAAAAAAATATTTATTAATTTATTAAATTGTTGATTAAATGGACTTTTGACTTCTAATATTATCATATTTAAATATTAATATATATCTAGTCTAAAATTAAATTATGATAAATGTTGTCGAAAATGAATTAAATAAATGAAGTTTGTTGAACTTTTTTTGAATCGTGCATTAATAATAAATATAAAAATTGTATCTTTGCCGTTCAAATTTTATTAACAATTTAAAAACGGTAAAAAAATGCCTGTAAAGATCAGATTACAAAGAAAAGGTAAGAAGAAATTTGCTTTCTATCACATTGTGATAGCAGATAGCAGGGCGCCACGAGATGGCAGGTTTATTGAAAACGTGGGTGTTTATAACCCCAACACTAATCCAGCTACAATTGACATTAATTTTGACAAGGCGTTATCGTGGTTGCAAAAAGGTGCTCAGCCTACAGATACCTGCAGAGCAATTCTATCGTACAGAGGAATTCTGTACAAAAATCACCTCCTAAACGGAGTTAAAAAGGGTGCTTTAACATTAGAACAAGTTGAAGCTAAATTCGAAGAATGGCTTAATACTAAGGATTCTAAGATTAATGCTAAGAAAGACAAACTTCATCATCAGTTTAATTCAGAAATGAAAAAACGTATGGATGACGAGTCTAAAGTTAGAGCATCAAAAGCTGAAGCAATTGCTAAAAGGAATGCTAAAGCCGCAGCAGTTGAGGCAGAAGTAGAAGTTGAAGAAACTCCTGAAGCTGTAGTTGAAACAGTTCCTGAAGTAGAAACAACACCAGAAGTTGTTGCAGAAGTTGAAAAAAGTCCTGAAAATTAATACAATAACTCCTTTCTAAATGAAGGAGGAAATGATTTATATTGGAAAGCTGACCAAAGTTTATGGTAATAATGGTGAGCTTATATTAAAGATAGAAAATCAGGATTTCGTAGATTTTAAAATTAAAGAACCGGTCTTTATTGAAATAAATAATAGGTCGGTTCCTTTTTTTATTAAAGAATACTCTTATAAAGGCAATTCATCGGTTTTAATTCTTTTTGATGATATTGTTACAGAAAACCGCACAAAGCTATTGTTAAACAAAAAAGTCTATAATTCGAGTATAAAAAAAGCTAAGAAAAAAACAAAATTCGATATTTATAACTTAGTAGGTTTTTCATTATTTGACAATAATTCAGAACAATTAGGAGAAATTATAGCGGTTGAAAATTATAATTCAAATATTGTATTAGAAATCAAATACAAAAAAAGAAAAATTTTAATTCCATTTAACGAAGACTTAATAACCAATCTGGATATTAATAAAAAACAGCTTTATTTGATAATTCCTGAAGGATTATTAGAACTGTATCTTTAACACAACCATTGTAGTTTTGCAAATGCAAAAAAATCATAAAAATCGAAACGAATGCTTCTACAAATATGCGATGGCGACAAACTTTGAAAATGGGGTGTAAGCAAAAAGAACAGCAACTTTAGAAGAAAAGTATATTAAAGAAATGAAGGTTAACCAATTTCAGTCGTACTCTGTAATTGATAAAACCTTGCTGAAAGAGATATTAAATCAATAAAAATCAAACAGAAAATATCAAATTGCTTTCGTTTTTTTGTACTGAATTATATGCAAGAATTGAAGGTTATATTTTATCTGCTAGAAAACAAGAATACAACTTCTTTTCAGAATTAAGCATTACATTTTCTTTCAAAATAATCGACCTAGTTAACAATTACAGTTACTAAATTAATGGCTCAGATGTTGAAAATTTCAATCCAAAATATCATAATCATAATAGGAATATTCTCAATTTTTTCTGAATGTCGTCAAGAGAAATACATTTTCCGACCTGATGTCTTGCCTAAAGATTACAAATTTACGTTTGACGAAAAATTTCAGGAATATTTTATAAAAGTCGATAAAAAAACAAGCCTAAGCGGACTTTTGTTTAAAGCTGATTCTAGCAAGGGATTAATATTTTATTTACACGGAAATGCTGGAGCATTAGACTCATGGGGTCAAATTTCGGATGTTTACACAAAAAATAATTACGATTTTTTTATTTTAGATTATCGTGGTTATGGAAAAAGTGAGGGCAGAATTTCGAGCGAAAAACAATTATATCGTGACCTTCAAATTGTTTACGATTCTATGAAAACGATTTACAACGAAAAAAACATAATAATTATTGGATATTCAATCGGAACAGGACTAGCAGCCGAACTTGCCTCCGTAAATAATCCCAAAATGTTGATTCTGAAAACGCCGTATTACAATTTTCCTGTTTTAGTGCATCAGTTTATAAAAATTGCACCTTCGTTTATAATGAAATATAAATTCAGAACAAATGAGTTTGTTCAAATGTCTAAATGTCCGATAGTTATGTTTCATGGAACCGACGATCAAACAATTTATATTGAATCATCTTACAGACTTAAAAAACTCCTAAAGCCCAGCGATAAGTTAATTATTCTGGACGGACAAAAGCACAATGGCATCAATTCAAACGAAGTTTATAAAGCAGAATTGAAAAAATTACTTGAGTAAATTAAACTAAACATTTTTTCCACAGATTGCACCTATTTTCACCAATTTGTCACACAGATTAATCTGTGTGAATTTGTGAAATCTGTTGCAAACTTAACGTTATGCTTAATTTTGATTTTAATACGTATAGAGAACTTTGTGTCTAAAAAAATTAAATCTTTATTCAACTAAATCCGAATCTGCATCATTTAGTTATCTTTGTCGCCATTTAATAACAATTGTAATTCCAAATGAACTACAAGGACATTTGGAATTTTACAATGGTTAATGCCGATATATATTCATTGACTGAGAAAGAATAAAATGAATTTATCGGTTAAATGAATAATAATCGGTATAATTTTAAAAATCATCAATGATTTCAGTAGAAGAACTAGCGGTGGAGTTTGGTGGAACTACACTTTTTAAAGACATTACTTTTGCAATTAACGAAAAAGACCGTATCGCCCTTATGGGAAAAAACGGTGCCGGAAAATCAACTTTGCTGAAAATTTTGGCAGGAGTTCAAAATCCAACTTCGGGGCGGGTTTCTGCTCCAAAAGATTCAGTAATTGCGTATCTGCCTCAACACTTAATGGTTGAAAACAATCTTACTGTGTTTGAAGAGGCTTCTCAAGCATTTGTTGAAGTTCTTAAAATGCAGAAAGAAATTGATGAGCTAAACAACCAGCTTACAATTCGTACCGATTATGATTCGCCTGCGTATTACGAAATTATTGAAAAAGTTTCTACTCTTAGCGAAAAGTTTTACAGTCATGGTGAAATAAATTTTGATGCCGAAGTTGAAAAAATACTTTTAGGACTTGGTTTCGAGCGAAAAGATTTTCAGCGTCTTACAACCGAATTTAGTGGAGGATGGCGGATGCGTATTGAGCTTGCAAAAATACTTCTTCGGAATCCTGATTTGATTTTACTTGATGAACCTACAAATCATCTTGATATTGAGTCTGTTCAATGGCTCGAAAACTTTCTGATGACAAGTGCAAAAGCTGTAATTATTATTTCCCACGACCGTGCATTTGTCGATAATATTACAACTCGTACAATTGAAGTTACAATGGGACGTATTTACGATTACAAAGTAAATTATTCATCGTACCTCGAACTTCGCAAAGACCGACGAGAACAACAACAAAAAGCACTTGAAGAGCAACAAAAAATGATTGCCGAAAATCAAGAATTTATCGACAGATTCAGAGGAACTTTTTCAAAAACAAACCAAGTGCAATCACGAGTCAGAATGCTCGAAAAACTTGAGATACTCGAAGTTGACGAGATTGATGTTTCTCATCTTAAATTGCGATTTCCACCCTCGCAACGTTCTGGAAGTTATCCGGTTATTGCCGAAGATATTTCAAAAAAATACGATGATAATTTGATATTTGAAGGTGCTTCATTTTCAATTCAGCGAGGCGAGAAAGTTGCCTTTGTAGGTAAAAATGGCGAAGGAAAATCGACCATGATTAAAGCAATTATGAGCGAAATTAAACATGATGGAAAAATAACTCTCGGTCATAATACACTAATTGGATATTTTGCTCAAAATGAGGCTTCTTTGTTAAACGAAGGCTTATCAGTTTTTCAAACTATCGACGATGTTGCAAAAGGTGACATTAGAACCAAAATCAGAGATATTTTAGGAGCATTTATGTTTGGCAAAGACGATTGGGACAAAAAAGTAAAGGTGCTTTCGGGAGGTGAGAGAACCCGATTAGCAATGATTAAACTGCTGCTCGAACCAGTTAATCTTCTAATACTCGATGAACCTACAAATCATCTGGATATGCGAACTAAAGATATTCTGAAACAAGCCCTTATGGATTTCGATGGAACTCTTATTCTTGTTTCACACGACAGAGATTTCCTTGATGGAATGGTGACCAAAGTATTTGAATTTGGAAACAAACGAGTAAAAGAACATTTTGAAGGAATCCGAGAGTTTTTGGAACACAAAAAAATGGAACATTTACGGGAATTGGAGATTAAGGTTAAAAAAGTAATTTTCACATGATGCAATTTTCAGATATAAAGGTAGAGAATTGGATTAAACGGAAATGGACAAATTCCTTATAAAATTAAATCATAAGAAAACGCTTGTGATTATTTCAATTTTGGGAAAACTTGAATAATGTTTTGCAAGAACCATCTACTAGTAAGTGGTATATCTACTTTATAATTTTTCCCATATAGAAAAATTGAGATTGATTTATTGTAAAATATTCCGAATAATTTATGAATTTATAAGGTTTATTAACCGTTTTTCTTTTTATCTTTACACAGACTTTCAGTATCTGAAAGCATAAAAAACTAGAAATGACGTATTTTAAATTTTTCATAATGAATAGATATCAGATTCGAAAAAAAGCAATTTTTTTTACTTTGCTTCTTTGTCTTTTAGAACTAACATCCGTAAAAGCACAACAAACGGCAATAACGTCTGGTGCAGATGCATCTGGGAGTGGTGGCTCAGTAGCATACTCAGTTGGTCAGATTGTTACCTTAACTAACATTGGGACAAATGGCTCTGTTGCAAGTGGAGTTCAACAACCTTACGAAATCTCCGTTACAATAGGAAAAGAAGAAACAGGAATTCTCCTTAATCTATCTGCATTTCCAAATCCAACAACTGAAAGGCTAACTTTGCAAATAGAAAACTACAAAAACGAAAAAATGGAATATCAGCTTTTTGATATCAATGGGAAACGACTAGAAAGTGAAAAAATAAATAAGAATTGCACAAATATATTAATGAGTAAATATTTACCAGCCACATATTTTTTAACTGTAATAAATAATAACAAAGAAATTAAAACCTTTAAATTAATTAAAAAATGAAGAAAGTATTTATCCTAATTGCGACAGTTTTATTGTCCCTAAATTTGTTTGCTCAAACACCAGAGAAAATGAGTTACCAAGCAGTAATCAGAGATGCAAGTAATAACCTTGTTACTTCATCAAATATAGGAATGCAAATTAGTATTCTTCAGGGTTCCTCAAGCGGAAATGCAGTTTATGTTGAAGCACATACTACTGCTACAAATGCAAATGGATTAGTAAGTATTGAAATAGGTAATGGAAACCAAGTTTCTGGAGATTTTACTTCAATTGATTGGTCAGCAGGTCTATATTCCATTTTAACAGAAACTGATCCTTTAGGTGGAAATAATTATACAATATTTGGAACAAGTCAATTGTTGAGTGTTCCTTACGCTCTACATGCTAAAACTGCCGAAAATATAATTGGTGGTATATCGGAAATAGATCCAATATTTACATCATCACCAGCAAGTGGAATCAGCTCAAGCGATATTACTACTTGGAACAATAAATTAGATACTGAAGTAGATGCTTCAACAACAAACGAAATTCAAGCAATAAGTATAAGTAACGATACAATTTATTTAAGTAATGGTGGATTTGTAAAATTACCAGTAGGATTTAGCGGGGATTTTTCAGATTTATCAAATGTTCCTGCAAATCTTGATATAGATGCAACAGACGATTTTAATGGACAGTATAGTAGCCTCTCTG
>MEND01000208.1:0-2132 GCA_001768975.1 Bacteroidetes bacterium GWA2_31_9
AAAGATATTGGAGAATATAATACCTGCCCACATCTTTGTGAATATTGCTATGCAAATACTTCAAAAGAAAGTGCTTTAGCAAATTGGAAATTGCACAAACAAAATCCTAATAATGAAATGATTAATGGAGTATAAATATGGCAGAATATTATTTTAATTTACCCCCAATTGACAAATTGACTACTTACCAACAAGCCGCATTAAAACCTACTGTTGCAATTGCACTTGCAGGAGGTCCCGGAACAGGAAAAAGTGTTGTGTCTTTATATAGGCACATTGCATGCAATGAACAAGGTAGAAATTGTCAATTACTAACTTATACAACTACATTGGCATTATATTTAACCGCATGTTGTGTAAAACAAAGCACTCAAGCGGCAAATAAAGTTGCTACAATTTATAGATGGTGTTTGCAATCTGAAATAAGAGACGAAATCATTGTTGATGAAGCACAAGATGTAGGTGCAGAAAGATATAATATATTAAAATCAGTTTGTGGAAATATTTCATACGGAGCAGATGATGCTCAAAGCTTATATCCAAATCAAGGTTCTACAGCTATTCAATTAAGATTATTATTTCCGAATAACCAACCATTTACACTTAAAAAGAATTTTAGAAACACAAAATGTATATTGCGTTTAGCACGTAATTCTTTTCCTAATGCAAATATTTCTCAAGATGATATTGATTCTTGTATTTCTGAAGGGAATAAGCCAGTTTTGTTTATTACTGATGGAAATAATGCAATTCAAGACCAGACAATTATAAAAATAATAGAAGGATTTGTAAATGAAAAGAGCCAGAATATTGCTTTATTATGTCCATGGGGCAGTACAGTACAATATTTTTATAATATGATTAGTCAAAAATATCCCGAATGTTCATATTATTATAGGCGAGATGGAAATGATGTTGGAATTAAAAATATAAGCAATTTACATATTACAACTTTCAAATCTTCTAAAGGATTAGAATTTGACACTGTCATTATTCCAATTTTTCATAAAGCTTTTGATATAATTCCACCACAGTTTCAAACTGATTGGAAAGATTTTTATGTAGGTGTTACAAGAGCTAAAACAAACTTGTATTTGATTAGTAATACTGATATTCCTCAAATTAGAAATTTCGTTGAAATAGAAAATATTTCAAATAATAATATTAATTCGACTAGGATTATTAGCAATGATAAACCTACTAATGATTTACCATTTTAATTATAAACCCAATGAATAAACAAAGCTTTTATTTACCAATTAAAGCAGAGAATCTGGCTCATTACTTTTCAAGAGCATGTATTTGCCCTGTTAAATATATTAATAATCGGAATGAAGATGTACAGAATAAATTTGATAATGCGTTATTATTATCTTCAAAACAAGCAATACTTGACTGTGATTGTTCATTAGAACTTGTTTTAACCGAAAAAGAACAAAAAGAGCTTTATTATTTATCTATTGATTGTTGGTTGTTATCAAAACCTCTACCTATAACAAGAGTAAAACGAATATTATTTTCCAACATAGAAATGATGGAAAATATAATAACAATGATAGAGCTAAATACAGCATTTATACCAAAAAAAATATTATATGTTGTTGATAAATTTGAAGTTGCAGATATGCCTTCAAAAACCATTAGTGCAATTACTCAAATTGATTGGTTTGAAAAAATAAAAAACTTCGATCAAATATTGGGTGGATTAGCGTTAATGCGATTAACCACAAAGGAGGAAATGAATTTTTCAGAAAATTATTTTTCAATGTTATCAAAATATAACGATGTAATAAAACAAGAATTAGTTAATAGCAATAAAGAAACTATTTCTTTATACAAAGGAAACTATTATGATTTATTGAATAAATATATAAAAACAACTATAAATGAAGATGTTCTTAATACTGTATCTAAAGAAGAAAAGCAGATAATCGTTAAGGATAAATATACTCGTGTTGTTGATTTTAACAATTTAGATAAAGCTACCTATATTATTGCAATTTTAAGTGGATACAAAGCAACGGATAGCGACTGTGGACGTAACAATATTGACGGATTAATAATAAATCGTTTTTCTAACATCAAAAATGGTGAAGAAGTTGCATTTTATTATGGTTTTAATAGAGGTTATT
>MEND01000208.1:2143-2442 GCA_001768975.1 Bacteroidetes bacterium GWA2_31_9
AAAAAGTATAATGATGTTGAATTTAAATACCGTTTGGATTCACAATTGGATTATTATACTATTGAAAGCATATATCAAAAAGCGATTAATGGCATTGATACAAGTATAGATTTTCCATATCTTGATAATTGGTGTCCGAACAAAAGTAAAGAAATTGTTGGGAAAAATATTAAATATCCACAGTATGTCGTGTTGGATACTTTAGTGATAGGCAAGAAAAAACCAAAAGTTGGTTCCGTGGAATATTGGAAAAACTTATGTCAAAGCTTTCGAGAAAAAACTACGAACGTACTATTTGG
>MEND01000208.1:2483-6116 GCA_001768975.1 Bacteroidetes bacterium GWA2_31_9
ATTAGAAAAAGAAATCCAAAAATTAAATTTTCAAATCAATGAAAAAAATAAAAAAATTGATGAGTTAGAATGTCTTGTGCAAAAAAATAAACCAGCTAAGAAAGCCAAGAAAAATACTGGTAATATTTCTGAAAATATTGGTGGAAAATTAAACTTTTAGAAGATGTTTGATTTATTAAATTCAACAAATAATTTATCCGCTTTTTTGCAAACTAATGGGGATTCTTTATTTGAGATATCGAATGTAAATTATGAACAATTAAAAGAAGAAAAAACAAAACTTGAAACATTTATTCTTTTTCATAGAGATAAAATTGAAACATTGGATTTTTCTATAAATAGAAATAGAGCATTTCTATTATTGTTATTTGATTTATGTGAGAGATTGAGATTATCCGGTTGCTTGGAACAAATATATATACTTCTTAAAAAGTATGAAATAAAAATCGGCTGCCGTTTGCAAGCAGCCACATTATTTAATTTTGGAATACCGGATAATGAATTATATATATCACGCTTTGATGAAATTTGCCAATTATTAGGAACTGCTCAACAAGAAGAGGAGGATGATTATAAAAAAGTTGTTGCCACTTTTGCCAATTATTATTTAACAGTTTTAGATCGCCATGAAATTTGGATTAACAGATTAAGAGAAAAGGTTTTAAATTCTATTGATTTATTTCCATTTTTATCTCAAGAATTCATATCTCAGTTATTATCATTTGATGTAAAATATATTACGCAATGTTTTTTTGAAATTCAAAATCTTAAAGATAATTTATTTGGGAGATTCTTTATTGAAACTTCTATTTCTAAAGAACAATTTTTAATCGAAGAAAATAATAATTATGTAACCCAAATTAATTCAATACAAAACATTTCTTTTGATATAATTAGAAGAATAGCAAAAGATAATGTTGAATATAACTCAAAACTTGATAATAGAGGCGTAACACCTTTAATTACAGTAGATGATATGTTTACCTATTTGAAAAATTATGGAAATATGCATTATGCTAAGATGTATTCTGCTTTAGATATGCTTCCTTCACAAGACATTAAAAGTGATATTGAAATAGTTGATTGGGGTTGTGGTCAAGCATTGGCATCGTTGACTTTTATTGAATATTGCAAAAATAAAAAAATTAGCATCGAAAGACTTTCAATAACATTAATTGAACCATCTGAGTTAGCAATCAAAAGAGCTGCATTGCACACAAAATTATTTTTTTCTAAATCTAATATAAAAACAATCTGTAAATATATAGATGATGTGAAAATTGATGATGTGAAAACAAAACCTGATTCCATAAAGATACATTTATTTTCAAATATCCTTGATGTTGAATTGTTTTCAATATCTAATCTTGAAAATTTAATTATCAATAGTCAGTTTGGCAAGAATTATTTCATTTGTGTTAGCCCATATATTGATGATTTGAAAACCGAAAGAGTAGATAGTTTTAATAGGTATTTTAAAATTAATTATACTTCTAATTATACCTCTTTTGGAGAAGAAACCAATAATAAGTGTGACGATAAATTTTGGAATTGTAATAATAAATTTAATGGAAATTTTAATGGGAGGTATTGTAAGCAACCACATCCAAAATATGGATGTAGTGAGCAATGGACAAGAGTTATTAGAGTTTTTAAGATAGAGCTTTAATATATTGTATTTGTATACACATTCCCAAATGTTATCAAAATTTAAATTTTAAAAATGCCCACTCAACAAACCCCCAAATTCAAAACTACTAAGCATGATAAGTTTTTGAAAAGTATTTATGGTTTTACTGAAAACACAAACAACATTAGAAACATTAAAAATCAATTAATTGAAAAAATACAACATTTAAATCCATCGAATTCGAGGGGTTTAAAGTGGTCGAAATCGGCACCTTAAAAAATAAAACAATGGCAAAGAACAAAACAATAAGAGTTGAAAGTTTCGATATTGTACTTTACTCACAAAATGATGCCGATTTCATCTCTTTAACAGATATGGCAAGATATAGAGATAAAGAAAGAACAAACTATATTATTCAAAACTGGTTACGAACCCGAAATGCCATTGACTTTTGTGGCTTATGGGAGCAAATTAACAATCCAGATTTTAAACGCATCGAATTCGATGCCTTTAGAAATGAATCAGGTTCAAACAGTTTTACTCTCACACCCCAAAGATGGATTGAATCTACAAATGCAATTGGTATAGTTTCTAAATCGGGGAGGTATGGTGGCACGTTTGCACATCGCGATATTGCTTTTGAATTTGCATCATGGATAAGCCCCGAATTCAAATTATATTTGATTACAGAATTTCAAAGGCTAAAAGCGGACGAAAACGACCGCCTAAAACTCGAATGGAACTTACAACGCACTCTTGCTAAAGTCAATTATCACATTCATACAGATGCAATTAAAGAAAATATTATTCCGTCAGAATTGACAAAACAACAAATTAGTTTTGTGTATGCTTCCGAAGCCGATATGCTAAATGTTGCTCTTTTTGGAACAACTGCTCAAGAATGGCGAGTATTGAATCCCGAAAAAGAAGGAAATATTCGTGATTATGCCGAAATTGAACAACTTGTAGTTCTTTCAAATATGGAAAGCATTAATGCTGTGCTAATCAGGCAAGGATTATCTCAATCGGAACGTTTAATACAACTCAACAGCATTGCTATTACCCAAATGAAATCGTTATTGAAAAATAAACAATTAAAGAAACTTTAATAACCTCAAATAAAATAACTATCAAAACCCAACCCCACATATTAATTTATTCTGAAAAAACATCTCCACGTTTGGATTATGTTGCAGATTTTATTTTTTCTGAATTTTTCGATTTGGACTTCAAAATAACCACAAAACTTGATGAATTTACCGAATTTGAAGGCTATAAATTAAATTATTCGACATTAAAATTAAATAATGTTTTTAATATTTATCCATCTGATTTGCTTTTTACTAAGGGCATAAATTATAAAGTTCCGGAATGTGTTTTCAAAAATGATTTGCCGGAGATATTTCCGGTTCAAGAAGAAGGATTTTATTCGTTCGATATTTTTTCGGCAATATTTTTTATGCTCAGTCGAATTGAGGAATATTCAACCGAAAATAAAGATAATCTAGGCAGATTCGATTTTAAAAACTTTTTTGCCGTTAAAAATAATTTTTACACAATTCCGATAGTTGACAAATGGTGTTATGAGCTTGTAAATGAGTTAAAAAAATCATATCCCAACATTCCGATTAAAAATCGACAGTTTCAATTTATTCCCACAATCGACATTGACAATGCTTTTGCATATAAAAATAAGGGAGTTTATCGCCAAATTGGTGGAATTGCAAAATCAATAATAAAAGCTGATTTTCAAGATATTAGTTTAAGAATTAAGGTTTTAGCAGGTAAGGAGCAAGACCCATACTTTACATTTAACGAAATTGAAAACTTATGCAGTAAATATGAAATTAGTCCGATTTTCTTTTTTTTAGTCGCAAAATATGGCAAATACGATAAAAATGTTAACACTTCAAATTCAAATTTTAGAGAGCTAATAAAAAGTATTTCAAATAAATACACAACTGGGATTCATCCCTCGTATCAATCAAACAGCAATGTTGGAA
>MEND01000208.1:6145-8363 GCA_001768975.1 Bacteroidetes bacterium GWA2_31_9
AGATTACACATTAGGTTTTGCACACGATACCGGATTTAGAGCTGGAACTTGCACTCCATTTACTTTTTTTGATATAATTGAAAATAAATCAACTAACCTCAGGTTATTTCCATTTCAAATAATGGATACCACTTTAAGAGAATATTTAAAATTGAATATTAATGAAGCCCAAAATAAAGTCGAAAAAATAATCAACGAAATAAAATCTGTTGATGGAACTTTTGTAAGTTTGTGGCATAATGAATCTTTCAGTCCAAAAAATGCTGAATTGGGTTGGAGAGATTTGTTTGAATATATAATTAAAAAGTCAGAAAAGAATTAGTTATTTGCCACTAAGACTCTAAGGTACAAAGAAAAAATATACTCTGATTATAAAATATAACTTTGAGTCTTTGTGTCTTTTCCGAAATTAATTCGGAACAAGCTGTGGCAAAAATAGAATAAAAGATTAATCAAAGTTGAAAATATACTATTTAAAAAATAAAGACATTAATCTTGATAAATGGAATGATTGCATAAAAAATTCATTCAACGGAATAGTATATGCTTATTCGTGGTATTTAGATATTGTAAACGAAAACTGGGAAGCCCTTGTTGATGAGAATTATACACGAGTAATGCCTCTTACAACCGGAGCAAAATATAAAATCAATTATCTGCATCAGCCTTTTTTTACACAACAGTTGGGCGTTTTTTCTACACAAATATTAAATTCTGAAATAGTTGCCCGATTTATTGAAGCAATACCTGCTAAATACAAATTTTATGAACTTAACCTAAACACTTTCAATAAGTTAGAAAACTACAAATATGAACTCACAACAAATGTAACTTACGAACTCGATTTAATTTCAAATTACGAAAAAACTATCAAAAGTTATTCAACAAATACAAAGAGAAATCTGAAAAAAGCTACTACAAATAAAATTTCTGTTCTGACTGGAATTCAACCTAACGATTTAATTAATTTGTTTATAAATAACAATGAAAATAAGTCGATTAAGGTTACAAATGAGCATTTCGACACTATCCGCAAAATAATGTCAACAGCATTAAGATATCAAATTGGAGAAATACTTGGAGCTTACAACGAAATGAACGAATTATGTTCGGCAGCCTTTTTCATCACTTCGCATCACAAAAGCATTTATTTATTTGCAGCATCGAGCGAATCGGGCAAAGAAACTGGTGCAAATTTCAAATTAATTGATACTTTTATTCAAAAATATTCAGGTTTGCATTTAACACTTGATTTTGAAGGGTCAAACATTGATGGGCTTGCTAGATATTATTCGAGTTTTGGAGCTAAACCATGTGAATATTATAGAATTAGAAAAAATTTACTACCTTGGTACATCAAAATATTTAAACCTTAACGAAAATGGTTATAAATCTTGGAGAAAACAATTCAGTACTAAATCAGTACATTGCTGAAATAAGAGACGAAAATATTCAGAAAGACAGTCTTCGTTTTAGAAGAAACCTTGAGCGTATTGGTGAAATTTTCGCCTACGAAATCAGTAAAAAATTAAGTTACAAATTTACTGAAGTTCAAACTCCACTAGGAATTGCAAACGTGAATGTACTTGACGAAAAGCCAGTTCTTGCAACAATACTAAGAGCTGGATTACCAATTCATGCAGGGTTTTTAAATATTTTTGATAAAGCCGAAAATGCCTTTATTTCGGCATACAGGAAGTACGAAAAAGATGGAAGCTTTGAAATCAAATTTGAATATTTATCATGTCCGTTTATTGATGATAAAACCTTGATATTATCAGACCCTATGCTCGCAACAGGATCTTCTATGGTTTTAGCATATAAAGCTTTGCTCGAAAAGGGTTTTCCATGTCATACTCATATTGTTACAATTATTGCAAGTAAAGAGGGCGTTGAATATCTCACAAAACACCTTAATATGCAAAATATTACTTTGTGGGTTGGAGCAATCGACGATGAACTTACTGTAAAATCATATATTGTTCCAGGTCTTGGTGATGCAGGCGATTTGGCATTTGGAAGTAAGAGTTAATTGTTGTTTGAGGTTTAACTTCGTTGAGCTCGCAAGCTCGGTTGAAGTTTGAGGTTTAGAGCTCACTATTAAATGGTTATAAAGCTGTAAATTTCTAAAACCTTAAATCCTAAATTGAAAAAATGAATTGTATTGAAACAATAGAATTATCATTTCAATATTCCAAAAACGAGATGATAATAAATA
>MEND01000208.1:8401-12209 GCA_001768975.1 Bacteroidetes bacterium GWA2_31_9
ACAGAATAGATATTCTTAAAAAAATAGGTTCATTAATTGAATCACCTTCTTTTTATTCACATTTAACTGCATTTGAAAATTTACACATATTACAAAAAGTATATCAATGTCCTAAAAATCGAATTAACGAAGTATTAGAAATTGTTGGACTTTCAAATGTGTCAAAAAAGAAAACAGCACATTTTTCTTTTGGAATGAAGCAGCGATTGAGTATTGCAATTGCATTACTTCATAAACCGTATTTATTAATTTTAGATGAACCAACCAATGGACTTGACCCAAATGGAATGATTGAAATAAGAGAATTATTGATGAAATTAAAAACAGATTTTAAAATTTCAATTCTAATATCAAGTCATTTATTATCTGAAATTGAAAAAATTGTAACACATGTAGGTATTATAAATAAAGGAGAAATATTATTTCAAGGAACATTGGATGAATTACAATTTAAACAGAAAAATTTGTCATTTATAAATTTTGAAACAAATGATATACAAAAAACAGTAGATATATTTTTAATAAATAATTTAAAACCTGTTGTTTATAATGGATTGATAGAAATTCCTAATATTGACAAAGAGTTAATTGCAAATATAAATCAACAATTAGTAAGTCAAAAAATAGAAGTTTATCAAATAACAACTATTAAAAATGACCTGGAATCGATTTTTATTGACCTTACAAAAAACTAGAAATGATTTTTATTAAAAGCTTACATAGTGAGTGGCTCAAGACAAAACGAAGCATGTCTTTTTGGTTAAGTATTATTGGCGGTTTCTTTATTCCAATCATTTATCTAATTGCATTTATTTATAAAGGAACAAGTATAAATCATTATGATTTGTCAATAAATATATGGATTGAACATTTTAGAAAAAGTTGGCAAAATATGGCTTCATTTTTATTACCAATGGGAGTTATACTTGCAAGTAGTTTAATAACCCAAATAGAATACAAAAATAATACTTGGAAACAACTTCATACAACTCCCCAAACATACTCTACAATATATTTTGCAAAATTATTAGTTATACTTTTATTAACAATTCAATTTTTTCTATTTTTTAATATTGGCATTATAATTTCTGGAGTTTTGCCATGCTTGATTTTTGATAGTAATTTTTCAATTCAACACATTCCAATTATGTATTTTATAAAAGAAAATATGAAATACTTTATTGCATGTTTGCCTATAATTGCATTTCAGTATTTAATAAGTTTAAAATTTAAAAACTTCCTTATACCTATTGGAATTGGACTAATAGGATTAATTGGGACATTAATCGCTATAAGTTGGAAACATATTTATTTTAGCCCATTCAGTTATGGAGTTTTAACTATGATGACAGGACGAAAAATCCCAATAAATATAAGTTTGCAATTATTAGCGTTGTTTTATTTTTTAATAATTATTATCGAAAATTATTATATATATATATTCAAAAAAGAAAAAGGATAATTATGGATAAATGTGGCAATAGAATCCTAAATCCTTAAATTCTAAATTCCCAAATCCTAAATAAAAAAAATGTTTTTCAAATACCTAATCACTTTCTTATTTAGTACTGTAAAATTTGCATTTTCCTTTCCATTAGCTATTTATCAGTATAAATTCAATTACATTGAAACATTAATAACTACAACTTTAGGCGGTTTCGTCGGTGTTTTGCTTTTTGTTTTTTTGACAGATTATATAGTGCTGATTTGGAATTATTTAGCATCAATAACTAAAATAAATACAATTCCGTTAGTTGTAAACAACAGCAATCAACCTAAAAAAATTATTACCCGACGTAACAAAATGATAGTTAAAATAAAAAATAAATATGGTTTAATTGGTTTGGCTATTTTAACACCTGTTTTATTATCAATTCCTGTGGGAACATTTCTATGTATTAGATATTATCCAAATTATAAAAAAACAATTTTATTGTTGTTTCTTTCAATTGTACTTTGGTCAAACATAATTTCGTTTATTGTGTATAAGCTCTAATTAGTGTCTGTCTATAAACTCAAGAGTTTGAAACATAATGTTCGAGTTCGAGGTTTCGATGAACTGAAAATCAGGAGTGTACTGAAATACATGACTGATTTGAAGGTCGAAAATAACGATGAAATCGGACATTATGGACAAACTCTAATTAAAAATTTGTATATTGTAACGTCAATTTTAAATTTGATTTCAAAATATGTCATTCATAAATTCAATAATAAACTGGGTTAATTTTAAGCGAATTACACAGATTGATTTGATGAAAAAATACCCTTTCGAGTTTCAGAAAGAAACATTTGTGAATCTTATTGAGACTGCAAAAGATACCGAATGGGGAAAAAAATATCATTATAAATCAATCAATAAATATGAGCATTTTCAATCGAGAGTTCCAGTTCAGGATTACGAAAGTTTGCGTCCGTATATTTTTCGTTTAAAAGAAGGCGAACAAAACCTTTTGTGGCCAACAGAAATAAAATGGTTTGCAAAATCATCAGGTACAACAAGCGATAAAAGCAAGTTCATTCCTGTCAGCAAAGAATCATTAGAAGAATGTCATTTTAAAGGCGGAAAAGATTTGATTGCCTTATATACCTTTATGAATCCTGAAACTAAAATATTCAAAGGCAAAGGATTAGCACTAGGAGGAAGTCATCAGATTAATAACTTCAGCAATTCATCGTATTACGGTGATTTGTCTGCCATAATAATCCAAAATCTTCCATTTTGGGCAGAGTTTATTCGTACTCCAAATCTTACAATTGCTTTAATGAGCGAATGGGAAGAAAAGCTCGAAAAGCTCACAATGGCAACAATAAACGAGAATGTTACAAATATTGCAGGAGTTCCTTCGTGGATGCTTGTTTTATTGAAATATATCATCGAAAAAACAAATAAAAAGAACATTTTGGAAGTTTGGCCAAATCTTGAACTCTTTACTCATGGTGGAGTTAGCTTTATTCCATATCACGAACAATTTGAAAAGCTAATACCATCAGATGGAATGAATTATCTAGAAACTTATACTGCCTCAGAAGGTTTTTTTGGAATTCAAGACGAGCCACATAAAGATGATTTATTGCTTATGCTTGATTATGGAATTTTTTACGAATTTATTCCTATTGAACAGATAAATGAAGAAAATCCCAAAGTATATACTCTTGAAGATATTGAAGTTAATAAAAATTATGCAATGCTTATTTCTACTAACAGTGGTTTGTGGAGATATATGATTGGAGATACCATAAAATTTACTTCTAAAACACCACACAAAATTAAAATCACAGGACGTACAAAACATTTTATCAACGTTTTTGGCGAAGAATTAATGATTAACAACGCCGAAGAAGCTATACGTATTGCTTGCGAAAAAACAGGTGCAATGGTTAACGAATATACTGCTGCTCCGGTGTTTATGGACGATAATTGCAAAGGTTGTCATGAGTGGCTTTTTGAATTTGAAAAAAAACCTGATAATATCGAACATTTTACTGATGTTTTAGATAACGCCTTAAAAATGTTAAACTCTGATTATGAGGCTAAAAGATATAAAAATCTAACATTGGTAATGCCTAAAGTTGTAGTTTTGAAAAATGGAACTTTTTATAATTGGCTAAAAGAAAAAAATAAACTTGGAGGACAGAATAAAATTCCACGATTATCAAATTCGAGAGAATATGTTGAGCGATTGTTGAAGATAGATGTTAGAGGATAGGAATTGATTTTATTGTAAGTAATAGTATGAAATATATTGCATTAACAAATTTGTTTAGTATATTTTGTTATTTATTAACCTATGGTCAATATGAACAG
>MEND01000209.1:0-1396 GCA_001768975.1 Bacteroidetes bacterium GWA2_31_9
GAATTAAAATCCATATCATCGTTAACAACCAATACCGACATAATTCCAAGCCTGATACGGTTTTCAAAAGCTTTATTTATATTTTCTAATATATTTTTCATTTTTATTTCTTTTGCCACAAAGGCACAAAGACGCAAAGTTTTTATTTTTTTTGCACAAAGGCACTAAGTTTTTTATTGTCTTTCTTTTTTCTTTTTTTTAACTTCTAACCTCTAACTTCTATATTCTTCTATCTTCTCTTTACCACATTGAATCATAGAAACATAGAAAAAACATAGGACAATATAACAATTTAACCATCAAACTTCTATCTTCTATCTTCTATTTTCTAACCTCTAACTTCTTTCTCCTATCTTCTCTCATACTTCACATACATAATTATTCCATAAAAAATATGCAATATTCCAAAGCCAATAATCCATAAAATAAGACCATAACCTGTAAAAAATGAGGCAGCCAATCCTAAGATTATTTCTATAATTCCAAGATAACGAATATCTTTAACCGTATATTTTCCTGCATTAATTAGTGCTAGTCCATAAAAAATCAATGTTGCCGGTGCTATTAATGATATTTGTAAATGATATGCTAATACTAAAGAGAATAAACCTCCTGTAACTAAAGGAATAGCCAGATTGATTAGTGTTCTTTTGGCACTTTTATCCCATGCCTTAACTTCGTCTTTTTTTGCTTTTCGATTTGTGAAATAAATTGCTCCGGCAAATGCTACAATTAAAACCACAATTGCGTCGGTAAGTAAAAATGTAATTCCATTGGTAACTTCAATATAATCGCCACGAAGTAATTCAAAAATAAAGTCGGGATTAAATAGTTTTCCATCAAAATAAAAATATGCTAATGCAGCACCGGCAAGTGCTGTAAGTCCTGCAATTACTCCTGATAGTCCGCTTAACGATAAAAATCTTGACGATTTTTCCATTAACGACTTAATTTCGTTTAAGTTATCGAGATATTCTTTTTTATTTTGTTCTTCCATAATAAAGTACTTTGAGATGCAAAGTTAATATTGATTTTTTAATTTGCAAATTTATTTTTATAATTTTTTAAAAAATATGTTTGAATTATTAAGAGAAATAAGATTTAATCTTTTCTGCTTATTTCAAATCACTTTTAAGAGATAAGAAGTAGTGGATTATTGAAATTTAATTTCAATTCCTTCTTGTTTAACAATCTGTAAAAGAGGAGATACATCATCGTTTAAAAATTGTTGTAATCCTATTGTATAAGGTTCTATTTTAAGGTTTATTTTTTCAGTAAGCCTCCATGCTTTTGCTTTAATTAAATCATCGCAATTATCGAAAGAAGTTGATACTATCATTATGTCAATATCGCTTTCTGACGTAGAATCACCACGTGAGTAGCTCCCAAATAAAAA
>MEND01000209.1:1407-5043 GCA_001768975.1 Bacteroidetes bacterium GWA2_31_9
AACTTTTTCTACCGATGGAGAACTTGGATAACGTTCAGGATAACGTCCTTCTAATTGATATGTCATTAAAATAGCACAAAAATCTTTATCATCTTCGGTCATCAATAAGTCTGTTAAGCTAAGCAAATATGCGAGGTTGTGAATCTTAGGAGGAACATTATTGGTACATCTCACAACATGAGCCTTAATTCCTTTTTCGATACACAAATGACACAAAAACAATCCAAACAATATTTTTTTATTGTTGATTAATAATTCGGCTGTGTCTAAATCATCATCTGCTGTATTAATCCAGTATTCTATTTGCTTTTTAATGTCCATTTTACATTTTTAAGTCAATGATAAGGGCAGTTTTGCGATTTTGTTCATTAATTTATGTTTAAATGCAAATACTTTTATTGATTAACTCTTATAACATTCACAAATATACATAAAATTACATACTTTCAAAAGGATTTAAAAAAACCATTAAAATAAAATACTTTTTGCAATTTAATTAATAATTAATACTTTAGTTATTTGATTTTTATGCAAAATATATGAAAAAAATAATTCTTTTAGCAGTTATTGTTTCCTTTTGTTGTAATAGTTATTCTCAAAATATTCAAAAAACTGATAGCTTGATTTTAGAGCTAAAAAAAGCAGAAGCAGATACATCTAAAGTTAATATTTTGAATGAAATAACCGATATATTAATTACTGAAAAAAATCCAGAAGCAGAAAAATACGCATTAAAAGCTATTGACAAATCACTTTTCATAAATCAATCTGAATATTTTAACAATTCTTTGTCATTATTAATAAAAGCAAAAACAAAAGACAATAAGAATGAATTAATATTACAATATCTTGATAGTCTCTTTATTAGAATTAAAACAAACGACTTTGCTAAAAGTAGCTTGATTTACCTGCAAAAAGGGTTAGTATTAGAAAGCATTGATTCTGTTATTACAGCTTCAGAAATGTACAATCAAGCTGTAAATAAAGCATTAAGGTCGAAAGATACATTAACAATTATAAAGGCTTATATTAATATCGGCATTTTTTATAAAAGAAATTCCAATTATACATTAGCACTTGAAGCATTAATAAACGCATTAAAACTTTCTGAATATAGCAGATATACTGATGGGATTTTTGCAATTTGTATCAATCTTGGCACTATTTACGAACAAATGCAAGACAACAAAAAAGCAATCGAATTATACAAAAAAGCCGAAATAGTTATTGATAAAATTAACGACCAGAACGGATTTGCGATAGTAAATTACAAAATCGGAAAAATATTTTTAAACGAAAAAAAATATAGTCAAGCAAAAAATTATCTCGAAAAAGTTTACAATATACATGTTCAAAGAAACGATAAAAAAGGGTTAATCGTTTCAACAGGAGCATTATCCGGAATAGCTTTTGACCTTAAAAATTATGCAGAATATTTTAAATGGCTAAATATTTCACTCAAAAATGCAGAATTAACACAAAACCAACAAGGACTTGCTTCTAACTATTCCTCATTAGGTAAATATTATTTTGAAGTAGAAAATGATTATAAAAAAGCCATGTATTATTATAAGAAAAACTTCGACTTGGATTTGAAAAAATTACAACTTTCACATATCTATTTGGTATATAAGCAAATGTCTGTTTTACACGAAAAAAATGGCGATTTTAAAAATGCTCTGAATTATTATAAATTGTATAGTTCAATTAAAGATTCACTTTTTAATTCAGAAAATATAAAAAAGCAAACAGAAATAAAGTTAGATTATGAATTTGATAAAATTCAGCGTCAAAAAGAAATAGAAAATAAAATAAAAGAAACCGAACAACGATTACTTTTAGAAAAAGAACATCAGCAAAGAAATTTTTTTATTGTTATAGGAATTTTAGCAATAATCTTACTTATAATTAGTTTAAGAAGCTATTTGATAAAGAAAAAAGCAAATAAATTACTCGCTTTTCAAAAGCAACAGATTGAAGAAAAAAACGAAGAACTTTTTCAACAAAATGCAGAAATTGCAGCTCAACGTGATTATTTGGGCGTACTTAACAATGACCTTGAATCAAAAAATACAGAAATTATTGAGCAAAAAAACCAAATCGAAGAAATTCATAGCGAACTCAAAAGCAGTATTCATTACGCAAAACAAATTCAGGAAGCAGTATTTCCTTCAAAACAGTTTATTGCCTCATTATTAGCCGATTATTTTATAATATTTAAACCCCGAAATATTGTAAGTGGCGATTTTTATTGGCTTAATAAAATAAATAATAACCTTATTATTGCGGTTGCCGATTGCACTGGGCATGGTGTTCCAGGTGCTTTTATGAGTATGCTTGGTATCAGCTTTTTAAACGAAATAGTACGAAAAAAAGAAATTACAAAAGCAAGTTCTGTTTTAAATGAATTAAGAAGTGAAATTATAAATGCACTACAACAAAAAGGCGATAATGGTGAGCAAAAAGATGGTATGGATGTAAGTTTTGTTGCAATAAACTTTGCAACTTTAGAATTGCAATTTGCAGGTGCTAATAATCCACTTTATATTGTAACACAATCCTCTGGATTGTCGAACGAACCAGAGGTTCGTGATTCTGTAACACAATCCTCTGGATTGTTGTCTTACGAACCAGAGGTTCGTGATACAGACACTACAAACCAGAGGTTTGTGTTACATGAAGTAAAGCCCAACAAAATGCCAATAGGTATTCACGAAATAATGAACGATTTTACAAATCACGAAATTCAATTAGCAAAAGGAGATATTTTGTATTTATTTTCTGATGGTTACGCTGACCAGTTTGGAGGGCAAAAAGGTAAAAAATTTATGTATAAACAATTTAAAGACCTAATTTTAGCAAATTGCCAAAAATCAATGAACGAACAAAAAAATATTCTTGAAACTTCAATAGAAAGTTGGATACATTGTAATGACGAAAAATTTGAACAAACAGATGATATTACTGTTTTGGGAATTAAGATATGATTTTTCAGTTTTAATCTAATATTTAGGTTATTAGACATTTTTAGTAAAAACTTTGCTAAAAACCGTATTCTCAATAGACAGGATAACCAAAATTTAGACAAGTTTAACAAGATTAACACGTATAAACCTGTAAATCTTGTAATTCCCGAAAAATCGGGATAAACTCTGTCAAAAAAGAAAGACTAGTCTTTTAATCTTAATTTTAAAATCTTTCACTAATTTTGTCGAATAACCAATATTTCAGACTTTCTCAAGCTCAAGTAAAATTACAAAATAGAAATGCCATAAATTCCTATCTGCTAATAAACTCATTATTAGTTTTTCTTTAAAGTAATTTTTTTAATACATTCGTAATGTTTAATATATTTTAAATGATTAAAATTTTTATTACAACTCAACTTGTTGTTATCTTGACAATTAATACTTACTCTATCAATATAGATAGCTTAAAGCAGTTAATATATAGCGAAAAAAATGATTCTTTAAGATTTCGGCATATTCAAAAACTTTTAGATTATAATTTTTCTGATAATAATATTAATTCATTTATCTTATCAGCTAATAAAATTACTGAAGAGTCTATAATTAAGGGATTTAGCCTTCGTGCAAATTTTTATAATTATGTTGCAAATAAGTGCTATAGATTCGA
>MEND01000209.1:5060-6529 GCA_001768975.1 Bacteroidetes bacterium GWA2_31_9
AATTGGAAATTTCGATAAAGCAGCCGATTTACTTTCTTCAAATGAAAAATATTGTATTGATAATAAGCTTGATAATGCATTAAGCAAAACCTATATGGGACTTGGTTATGTTTATCGCGACTTAGGAGCAGCAGGAAAATCACTTGAATTTTTTGGAAAATGCCACGATATTGCTAAAAAAATCGGCGATTATCAATATGTTTTTACATCATTAAATGAAATTGGAAATGTATATCTTTTATCTAAAAATTATGAAAAAGCAATTTCCTATCATAAAAAATCAATAGAAATAAAAGAAGAGCATAACGATACAATTGCTTTATGTTACTCATACAATGATATTTCGCTTGATTATAGCTCAATGGGTGATTATGAAAAAGCACTTTTCTACTTATTCAAATCGCTCGAAATAGCCAAACTTTATAATATGGATTATCTCATTATTGCTAATTATATTAACATTTCAGACATATATACCAAAACTAATAAAGTAGAAAAAGCCGAAGAAATTTTAAATATAGCAAAAGACCTAGCATATAAAATAAAAGTTAAGGGCGAACAAGCATCAGTATATAATAAGCTGAGCGAAATAAAAGCTTTTAAACAAGATTATAAAAGTGCGTATGAATATTATGTAATGTATAAAAATTATAGCGACTCAATTTTGAATGAGGGAGTTGTGAATAAGCTAAATGAATTATCTGCTCGATATGAATTTGAAAAAAATAAAAAAGAAATTGAGTTATTAAATAAAGATAAGGAGTTAAAGCAATCGGAAATAGAAAGGCATAAAATATATACGATATCGTTAATAATAGGCGTAATTTTACTTGTGCTTTTTCTTGGAGTTGTTATAAATCGTTTTTTATTAAAGAAAAAAGCAAATGTAGCATTATCACTTAAAAATGAGGAAATTACACAGCAAAAAGAAGAAATTCAATCGCAGCGTGACGAAATTGAAGCACAGAGAGATAAGCTTGTTTTTATGAACGAAGAAATTTCGGCTCAACGAGATTTGGCAACAAGCCAACGAGATGAAATTGCCCAAAAAAGTAAAGAAATAAGCGATAGCATAAATTATGCAAAACAGATACAACAAGCGATGCTTCCCTCTTTAAGTCCCAAACTACAAAATTCAAGCTCCAAGTCTCAAGCCTTGGGATTTGGAATTTGGAATTTGGAATTTGATACATTTGTACTATTTCGCCCCAAAGACATAGTAAGTGGCGACTTTTACTGGTATTCAAAAGTAAATGATTATTCAATATATGCTGTTGCCGATTGCACCGGACATGGAGTTCCCGGAGCATTTATGAGTATGCTGGGGATTTCATTTTTAAACGAAATTGTTGCTCGTGAGGAGATTAATTCGCCAAGCCTCATTCTTGATGAATTACGACAATACATTATAACTTCGTTACAACAAAAAGATGGAACTTCAATAGAATCATTGTATTCAGGAATGAAAG
>MEND01000210.1:0-16813 GCA_001768975.1 Bacteroidetes bacterium GWA2_31_9
AATCGTTTTACTTATTTTTAAAATTGGAATTACTGAAATAGAATTTTTTCCTTTTTGTCTTTTATTAAACTCAACATCTAGCCATTTAATTTTTTCGTTGTTCACAGCTAAAATTATAGATATTAATGTGTTAGTTATAAAAAAACTTGAGGGAATCTGCTCAATATATTTTGCTAAAATATTTGCATTCATTAATCTGAATGGGACATTAGGGTCTTTAATTTTCAGCCCGAATATAACTAATATTGAGCATTTTAGAATTAGTGATACAATTTTTCTGAAAAACCCGTCGTTACGATGCTTTCGGTTTCCAAATACAAAATTTGATTCATTTCTTTTTTCCCAAAGCTTCCAAAAATCTTGACTTTTATTTTGATTATCGGAATCGACTTGAAAAATATATTCAGCTCCTTGTGTAATAGCTAACTTGTAGCCATACAAACAGCTTGAACCATGTCCTGAATTAGGTTTATTAATAAGTTCTATTTGGGTTCTATTCTTAATATTTTCTTTAATTACAAATTCTGTATTGTCGGTGCTTCCGTCGTTTATTAAAAGGACTTTTCCGTTTTCAAATTCTGAAATTATTTTCTGATAATCAAAAATTACATTTGAAATGTTTTCCTGTTCGTTGTAACAAGGAATTACTATGAAAAGTTTTTCTTTAAATTGAGGCATTTCTATTTTGATTGATTTTCGTTATTTGATTTACACAAATATCTGAAAAAAAATGAATTTTCGTTGCCCATGTATTGTACTGTATATCTTGGAGCTAATAAAGGTATTGTGCTTCTTTCGTTGACTTTTGGAGGAAAATTGATGCCATCATTTGCAAGATAACTAATCGAACGTTGTACTTCATTAATCGGGGCAAAAGCTCCGATTGCCAATATTAATATAATTGCAGATTTATATTTTAACGAGGTTGTGTTATTAACGAATGATTTAATTAATAGTATTGCCAAAACAAATAATGCAGGCAATGAAGAGCGGGCAATAAAATCCCACACAGACACAAATGGAATTAACGGAATTATAAACAATATAGATGCAGCTAGAAATAACAAATTAAATGAAATGGATTTATTGCGGTGCATTGAGTTTGTCGAAATGTTGTTTTGAATTTTAAGAATAATTATAAATATAAGTAGCCACTCAATTAATGCAAATTCGCAGAGATTTATAATTAAAAATATAAAATCCATATTATAACCATAATGTAATATTTCAATTTTTGCCGATTTTGAACTAAAATATAATATTTCTATTATAAAAAGTAAAACAGCAGAGATTATAATTAGAATATTTCGTTTCGATTCGTTAAGAATAGGTATAAAATATTTTAATCCATAAAACACCAGAAAAGGTATTAAACAAATTGCTATATATACAGACCATAGAAAACTAATTGCAAACATTAACAATCCAATAAAGTAATTCCTATTATCCTTTATGAAGTAAATTATTAACGACATTCCTAGCCATGCTCCAAAGCAATGTTGAGGAATCCAGAATAACTGCGACATATTAGACGTAAATTGTATATTTAATGAATCGGTATATAACGGTGAAGTAAAATATAAAAAAGTATCGAAATTGAATAAATGTCCGATAATATCGGCTCCTGAAAAAATCAAAAATATAAAAATAGTTAGAATTGCATTTTTTTTATTTCCAGCAAAATAAATTACCCAGCAAAAGATTAGAAATAAAGCACTAAATGACTGAATAATCATGACAATATTTGCAAAAGACCATCCAAACAATTTACCAAAAACTGCCGGAAGTATATAAAAGCCAGTATAATAAATCAATGCAGAACCTCCGACTTCAGAATTTTCATATAAATTATAATCGTAAATTACAGGCCACGAATGATTTATCAAATCAGATAAAATAAAATTATGTTTTACCCAATCATTGTTTTGTAATCCTAATCCTCCAATTCCTGACAAAAAAATAAATACTGAAGTAATTATAACTACAATAATTATATGCTTTATTGAATAATACGAATTTTCAGAATTGTTAACATAAATTTTTTTAAAAAGAACAAATAAAGCGACTAACAAAATTGATATAATTATTAATGAAAATTGAATTTTTAAATACCCTCCAATAAATACAAACCATGGAAGCAACAAAATCAAAACAGAAAAAAAAACTAGATGTTTTAAAGGAATAATGCTAAACGAAATAACTTTTTCAAGCTTTACATTTTGTTTCTTTTTTCGTCTTAATATCCTTATACTTAAAACTATTGCATATATTAAAATTGTAAAACATAAAACATCAAAAATGCTTCTAATAAATAATTTGAGTCTGAATTTATAGTTGATTAAACCGAAATTTTTAAAAAAATTACCTCTTAAAACTGAACCTTGATTAATGTTAATTCTTCTATAAGCGATGTTGCTTTCGAGTGCCTTTTCTCCAAACTTATTTTTATCAATTTTAAAGACCGTATTTCCTATAGATATTGAAATATGCGACAATTCAAAGTAAATACTATCTGGAATTTTTATTGAAATATTGCGAATAAATCCAGTCTGAGCTATCCATCTATTGTCGGGTTGTAATTCAAAATTCTTTGCCTTGTTTAAGAACGATTCTGCACAAACATCGACCTTTGAAATCTTTAGATTATTAATTCCAATCAATTCAATAGCAACTTGTTCTGGAATAGAGTAATAATATAAATAAATCAGAAAACTTAATGTGAAAAATACAAACCCTAAAATCAAAGTTTTTATTATTTTAAAAGTAGTGAAGAACGATTTTATTTTTTTTAAATCAAACATCCGTTTTTTTGACAATAAATTAAGTTATTATTTTTTTGTAATTCTATAGTCTTTAAGTCGTCTTAAAAGATATTTTAGTTGTCGAATTTTAAAATATCTAAGTAGCTTAATCAACCTAGTTGGCGATTTTAAATAAAATTCTCTAAATGCTTTAGGTTGAGCGTCTATTAATTCTTGTTTGCTTATTCCTTGAGGCAACCATTCGGGTTCTTTAAAACTTTTCTTTCTCCAATCGGGAGTAAATTCAGCTTTTAAATTGTCCCATAATTCTGAGCCTGGTAAAACATCAAGAATTGAAAATTGAGCCCTCGATAATTTTGATTTTTTTGCAAATCTGATAGTATCTTCAAGCGTTTCGCAGGTTTCGCCCGGTAGTCCAAGAATAAAAAAACCTTGACAAGATATTCCGATTTTGTCTGCAGTTTCGATTGATTTCTTAATATTGTTGATGTTTTCGTCTTTTTTTATAGAATTAAGTATTTGTTGATTAGTCGATTCTATGCCATAAGCAAAATAATAACAACCACTTTTTTTCATAAGTTTGATAAGCGATTCATCAACTTTATCTGCCCTAATTCCATTTGGACAAGCCCACGAAATTTTAATTTTTTCGGTGATTATAAGATTGCAAATCTGCTCAATATGTGAACGTTTTAAAGTGATATTATCATCTTCAAAATGAATTTCTTTCACTCCAAAGTTGTTTACAAGAAGCTTTATTTCAGCAACAACGTTTTCTGGACTTCGGAAACGTATTTTTCTATCATAAAATTTAGGACTGGCACAAAATGTACATTCATAAGGGCAACCTCTGGTTGACATTAAAACACCTATTGGAAAGTTTTTAACAATTGCACCATGTGGAGCAAATTTGTAATCAGAAGGATTTATTTGTTCCCAATCTGGAAATGGAATATCATCAAGATTTTGAACTATTTCTGCTTTAATCGGCTTAAAATCAATCTTTTCAAAGTCGTATTTTGAATAAACACCTTGAATGTTATTATTGAGTCCATTATTTTGAACTAATTTACGAAGAGCAATTTCTCCTTCACCCAAAATTACGTAATCACAATTAGATTCTAAAAGTGTTTGATGTGGTAAAAAAGTAGGATGTACACCACCAATTACTACTTTAATATTTTTTTGTTTTAATAATAAAGACAACTCAATAGTTTCGTTGTAAAATGCAGTAAGACAAGTAATACCAACAATATCTGGGTTTTGTTTTTCGATAATTCCGACAAGTGCAATATTTGAAAAATTGTTTTTTAATGCATCAATTATTACTACATTTATTTCAAAAATTTTTAAAGCAGAAGCCAAATAACCTAAGCCAATAGGAGGTGTAATAATGTGACTATCAAAATTTGGTCTTACTAAAACGACTTTCAAAAGTTAGCTTTTAAAAATAAAAATAAAGCTACTCATTTAAACGGAATTTCAAATATGTAAAGAAATAATGTAACGTGAATAAAATTTAACTAAAAAGGCCAAAACTGATTATCGAACCAAATTTTTTCTTTTAGTTCATTATCAAGATCGAGTAATATTTTATGATGACCTTTTTCCCATTCTGAAAGCCATTGATATAGTTTTTTCTCATTATCGTCGGTTGCAGTTTTTGCTCTTTCGGCATATACTTCAATAGCTTTTGTTTCCATATCAATAGCTGCTGAAATAGCTGCTGCTTCGAAACTTGCAGATGAAATCTTATTTTTCAAATCTTTATTCAGAATTAATTTAGCAATCTGATTGTAATTATCTTCGGGAAGATTTAAAGCAACAAAATTTTGAGATTTAGAGTAGTTTTTAAACTCTTCGGCAAGAATTTTTTCGTGCATTATTTCTTCTTCAGCCATTATGTTAAAAACTTCTTTTACTTCAGGGCTTTTAGTTTGTTCGGCAACTTGTGCATAAAAAGCTCTGCCACGGCGTTCCATAAGGATAGCCATTTTTAAAATTTCTACTGTTTTATTTTCCATTTTTAAATGTATTTAGTTTTAATTCGGTTCTTAATAATTTTATACAACAAATATAATATTATTGAAATCGAAATTCCTAAAATTGCACCTCCAATAATATCAAGTGGATAATGAACAGCAAGTGCAATTCTGCTGTATGATACAATTATAGCCCATGTAAAAATTGAAAAAGAAAACCATTTGTTTCTAAAAAACAACGATGTAAGTGTTGCAAATAAAAATGTATTAGCTGCATGTGATGAAACAAAACCAAATAAGCCTCCACGATAGTCGTTAACAATATGAACAAGTTGTGTAAAATCTGGATTATGGCTAGGTCTTAATCGATGCACAAGTTCTTTTATTATAGACGATGAAATTTGGTCGGCAATTGCAATACCAAGAATTATGATTAAAATCATTGATATTGACCGCCATTGAAACTTTTTAATAACGAAGTAAAGAATTATTACATAAAGTGGAATCCAAAGCGTTTTACTGCTAATCCACCACCAAATAAAGTCTGAAGTTTCTGAGTGGAAACCGTTCAGAAATAGAAATAATTCTTTGTCAAGTTGTATTAATTTCTCAAGCATGTTTGTTTGAGGTTTAACTTCGTTGAGCTCGCAAGCTCGGTTGAGGTTTTACGCTGATTATATATTTTTTATTAATAAACTTAATTTTAAATTTATAAAAGTTCGTCTAAAGTTCGTCAAAAAACGCTAAAGTTCGTCAAAATCTGTAGAAATATTATTTTTATAAAACAGCTAATATCAATAGCTTATAATAAAAAAATGTCTAAAAAATGTCTAAACAATTTCCCAATATCCATATTCTAGAGATTGAATTTTCACATCCTTTCTTTGCTCTTGCAAAATGTTTTTAATTTTATTATTTTTCTATGATTCAATTAAAACTCTTTTAAATCGTTGTAGTGTAATATGCTGAAATTCAATATTTTAGCATAAAAGGCGTTTAAAAAAGCATTTAAAAACACCTTTAAACACTTTTAAACACTTTTAAACACCTTTAAACACTTTTTACACACTTTTACACACTTTTACACACTTTTAATTGTATGTTTATCAATACTATATACATCAAACACCTTTAAATACTTTTAAAAACACCTTTAAACACTTTTAAATACTTTTACTCACTTTTCAGCTTTCAAGCAAATTAGGTGTTTATCAATACTATATACATCAAAAACATTTAAAACTCGTTTAAACTCGTTTAAAAAATTTCCCAGATTGCATAACTTGTACTTTTAATTTTCCCTTCCATTCTTAATGCACTTAAAAAATTAGTTACTTTATTTTTCTTTTGTTCTTCAGTTAAAGTAGCCGATAATTTAGGAATAATCAAATTATCTATTGATTTTCTCTTTGTTTTGCCAAACTTATTAAGATATTCAATAATCATTTCTTTAAAGTGAGCATCATCAAAACTTCTGTTTGCAATATATTCGGCTTTTAATTCTTCGTTGTTAGTTGGTTCGATAACTTTAAAAGACAGAAAAATATTTGGTTTTCTACCTTCAATAAATTTGTTTTTTTTAAGATATTTAAATTCTTCATCAGAGATTTGAGGTTTCAAGTTTGAAGATATTTGTTTACAATCTATCGATTTTTTATTATTCTTTTCAATCATTAATATAAACTAAAATGTATTATCGATAATAAATTTTTTTTAACTTTAATAGAACTAGTTCTTCAATTTCATTCTTTATTCTAGGGTCATAGTTTGATGTTGATGTTTTATCATAATAAACTACTTCTTTTTTTTCAATATCAATTACTAATACTCTCAATGATAAATGTGGTTTTGTATAAGGATTAATCACCACTGAACTAGTAGCTATTCCTGTCGTCAAATTGTAATGAGGGCTATAATCAGGATTATAATACCCATTAATTGAAAGAAGTATTCCGTATTTATTTTCTTTTACTTGATAATTAATAGTAATGATTGAATCAAAGAAAATATTTTGTAGAACCTTTTCCTTGTTGTTGTCTATCTGAATATATAAATCATTTAATATAGTCTTATTGAATATTTGCTCATTTATTTCGGTTAATGAAAATTTATTAGAAAGTAATTTTATAGTCTTATTTTTAATAATCTCCTCTGTTGAGTTTGAAAGTACAGAATCAATAGTAGGTTTATTATTATTTACTTTTTTTAATTCAACTATTGGTTTAAAAACGAAATAAGAGTCAATATGTTTTTTATTTTCTTTAAATTCAATAGAATATTTTATACTTCTACATCCCAAAAAAATAAATGTAATGATTATAACTATGATTATGATGTTGAATTTATATATCATAACTTCGAATTAAACATTAGATGTATATGTATAAATAATCAGTAAATAACTTTCTTTGGTTAATTATTAGTCACTAAACTTCAAACTATTAACCTGATCTACAAACTACTCATTCAGCTCTTTCCAAATATAATCTTTCAGTTCTACAAGCCCGAATTTAGTAATTGAAGAAATAAATATAAAAGGCAATCCTGCAAGTGAGTTTTTTATTTCGCCCATTAATTCTTCATCAAGCATATCAGTCTTTGAAACTGCGATAATTCTTTTTTTATCAAGTAATTCAGGATTATATTTCTTCAGTTCATTAAGCAAAATTTCATATTCTTTTAAAATATCCTGACTATCTGCAGGAATCAAGAATAGCAACATTGCATTACGTTCAATGTGCCTTAAAAAACGGATTCCTAAACCTTTTCCTTCGCTTGCTCCTTCGATAATTCCCGGAATATCTGCCATTACAAACGATTTATAATCGCGATATTCTACAATTCCCAGATTAGGAACAAGTGTTGTAAAGGCATAATCGGCAATTTTTGGTTTTGCAGCTGAAAGTACCGATAAAAGTGTAGATTTTCCTGCGTTTGGAAATCCAACAAGTCCAACATCGGCAAGTATTTTAAGTTCAAGTATTTTCGTTCCTTCAAAACCTTCTTCACCAGGTTGTGCAAATCGAGGTGTTTGCATTGTTGGTTTAACAAAGTGGACATTTCCAAGACCTCCTCTACCTCCTTTTGCTAATATTTTTTGCTCACCGTCTTCAGTAATTTCAAATAAAAATTCTTTTGTTTCGCCATCTCTGGCAACAGTACCTAAAGGCACTTCAACAATTATATCATTGCCATCGGCACCTGTTGACTGACTTTTTGAGCCACTTCCACCATGTCCGGCAAAAATATGTTTTCTATATTTTAAGTGGATTAATGTCCAGAATTGCTTATTCCCTTGCAAAATGATATGACCTCCACGACCACCATCACCACCATCAGGACCACCTTTAGGAACAAATTTCTCTCTTCTTAAATGTGTTGAACCTGGTCCGCCATTACCCGATTTGCAGTAAATTTTTACGTAATCAATGAAATTAGAGTCGCTCATTTTATTCAGTATTGAATTAAAAAATTTTATTTAGCTTTTACCACAAGGTTTTTATTTTGTATTTTGAAATGTGCTCGTCTTTTGTTGCAAGAATTAATTTCTCAACTATGCATTGAGAAACAATAATTCTATCAAAAGGATCTCTGTGCAAAAACTCTAAGGTAGAAACAGTTAATGCGTGATTAAAAGAAATAGGCAATATTTCAAAACCATTTTCCTCAACTAGTTCTAAAAATTTCTTCAATCCTTTTTTAAACCTAAATTTATCAATACTAATTTTTATTGCAATTTCCCAAATTGAAGCAATACTTACAAATTTGTCATTATTTATATCTTCAATTGCAAGTTTTACTTTTTTTGATAAATTTGAATCTCCATTTATAAACCAGATTAAGGTATGAGTGTCTAATAATAAATCCATTACATATAATCTTTAAAATCGTCTAAAGGTTCATCGAAATCGGGGGAAATATATATTTGACCTTTTGCACAACCATATTTAGGCTGTTTTTTTTTGATCTTTATTTTTCGTTTACTTAACAGAAATTCGATAAAATCATTAACCTCAGATTTTAAGCTATCTGGTAAATAGCTTAATTTGCCACTTATATATGTATTTTCCATGCTATTAATTATTTTAATTTGTCAATAGTATCGCTTATGCGTCCGAAAATATCGTCAATTGATCCAACTCCCTTAATACCGACATATTTATTTTTGCTAGTATAATATTCAGCTAAAGGTGCTGTTTCATTAGTATATACTTTTATTCTGTTTTCAATTATTGAAAGTTCCTGATCATCAGTTCTGCCTGAGTCTTTTCCTCTGTTCAATAATCGTTTAATTAATTCTTCTTCCTCTACCAACAATGCTATCATTGCTAATATTGGCTTTTTTCTGTCAGCAAGAAGCCTATCGAGTGCCACAGCTTGAGGAGTTGTTCGAGGAAATCCATCGAAAATAAATCCATTAGAATTTTTATGTTCTTCGAGTTTTCTATCAATCATTCCAATAACGACTTCGTCAGGCACTAATTCACCTCTGTCGATAACTTTTTTAGCTGCGATTCCCAAGTCTGTTTTTTTAGCTATTTCAGATCTTAATAAATCACCAGTAGAAAGATGAACCAGTTGATACTTTTCAATTAACTTATTTGCCTGAGTTCCTTTTCCAGCACCAGGAGCCCCAAATAAAATAATATTTATCATAAATTGATTTTTAGGATTTTACTAAAGTATAAATATCTTCTAAATTTCGTGCATAACCATTGTAATCAAGACCATAACCGATAATAAAATCGTTAGGAATCTCAATACCTACATAGTCTATTTTTATGTCTTTTTTATATGCGTCGGGTTTATATAATAAAGTCGCTATTTTTATTTCGGCTGGTTCAAATCCTTTTAATTGCTTAACAATATGGTCTAATGTGTGTCCGGTATCAACAATATCTTCAATAACAACAACTGTATATCCCTCTAAGTCTTCATTAAGACCTATTAGGCTTTTTAATTTTCCGGTCGATGAAGTGCCTTGATACGAAGCTATTTTCAAGAATGTTATTTGGCAAGGAAAATTAATTTTTTTGAATAAATCACTTGCAAACATAAATGAACCATTGAGAATTCCCAGAAAAATAACTTTTTTACCAGCTAATTCACTATTCATTTTTTCGGCAACACTTAAAATTGCTTTTTGAATTTCAGAACTTGGTATTGAAACTTCAAATTCTTTATCTAAAACCTTAATACGCTTTGTCATAAACGATTTGATTTAAAAAAATGCTAAGTTAATAAATTATAGGCTACTCTTTTTATTTTTTTTCAAAGTTCATTGAAATTTCTCTAATGTGCCTCAAACCAACTTCCCCCAACTCCACATTCTACTGTTAAAGGAACTGTAAGATTTACTGCATTTTGCATTTCAAACATTACTATTTCTTTTACCATTTCAAGTTCAGGGATATAAACATCAAAATCAAGCTCATCGTGAACTTGCAGAATCATTTTCGATTGTAGCTTTTCTTTTTCAAATCGCTGATGAATTTTAATCATTGCTATTTTAATAATGTCGGCGGCTGACCCCTGAATTGGGGCATTTACAGCATTTCGCTCGGCAAAGCTTCTTACAAATTGATTGCTTGAATTAATGTCGGCAAGCTGTCTTTTGCGATGAAATATTGTTTCAACAAAGCCATTGTCGCGAGCCAATTTTATTGAATTATCAATGTAACTTTTTACTTTCGGAAAACTCTCAAAATAGCTGTCAATAAGAAATTTGGCATCGGTACGTGAAATGTTAAGCCTTTCGGATAATCCGAATGCTGAAATTCCGTAAATAATTCCAAAATTTGCTGTTTTTGCATTTCCACGCATTGTTCGTGTAACTTCTGAAAGTGGAACTTTATATATTTTTGAAGCTGTTGCAGTGTGTATATCTTCATTGTTTTTGAATGCTTCTATCATATTTTCGTCTCCGCTCAAATCTGCCATAATACGCAATTCGATTTGAGAATAATCTGCCGAAAAGTAAACATGATTTTCGTCGGTTGGGATAAATGCTTTACGGATTTCTCTGCCACGTTCGCCTTTTACAGGAATATTTTGCAAATTTGGATTGTTTGAACTTAATCTGCCTGTTGACGCAACAGTCTGATTGTATGATGTGTGAATTCGTTTTGTTTTCGGATTAATAAGCTCTGGCAATGCGTCAACATAAGTTGATAATAATTTAGATAAAGTTCGGTGTTCCAACACTTTATTGATTACCGGATGTTTATCTTTTAGTTTTACCAAAATTTCTTCGCCTGTTGAATATTGTTTTGTTTTTGTTTTTTTCGCATCAGTAGAAATTGATAATTTGTCGAATAAAACCTCTCCTAACTGTTTAGGAGACGCAATATTAAACCTGCAACCAGAAAGTTCATAAATTTCGTTTTCGAGCTTTAACAAATCTTCTTTCAGAATTTTGCTTGATTCGGCTAACTCCTTTTTATTGACAAGTACTCCTGTTTTTTCCATTTTTGCCAGTACCGGAATTAATGGAACTTCAATTGTTTCAAATAATTCTAAAAGATTTTGCTTTTTAAGTTCTGCTTCAAAAATTGATTTTAATTGGAATGTTATATCGGCATCTTCGCAAGCATATTCTTTAACGGTTTCAATATTTACAAACCTCATTCTTACTTGCGACTTTCCTTTTCCGATTAAATCTTCAATTGGAACCATTCTATAGCCAAGATATGTATCTGCCAAGAAGTTAAGATTATGACGCAAATCGGGTTGAAGCAGATAATGTGCAATTATTGTATCGAATAGTTTTCCTTGTAATTCAATTCCATACCATTTCAGCATCAACATATCGAACTTAATATTCTGACCAATTTTGGAAATTTTTGGATTCTCGAAAACGTCTCTAAATGGCTCTAATATTTTTACACAATCGTTATAATTTGCAGGAAATGGAATATAATATGCCTCAGCTTTTTTGAAGCAAAACGAAACACCAACTAATTCGGCAATATTTGGATCAATGCCAGTGGTTTCGGTATCAAAACAAATTTCTTTTTGCTTTAAAAGCTCGTTTTTGAGGTTTGCTATTTTTTCAGGACTATCGCATAAAATATAGTTGTGAGAATAATTTTGAATATTGCTCTGATTTGCATTATAGCTTCCTTCATTTTGAGCAACTTCGTCAAACATATCAAATAACGACGATTGTAATGGCATCGACGATTTGGGCTTTGCTGCAACTGACTTAAATTCTTCTTTCGGAATTGATTTATCGGAGTTTACTGCGTTTGAAGAAATATTAAATTTCTGAATTCGGTCGGCAAGATTTCTAAATTCAAGTTCGGCAAAAATTTCTTTTAACTTATCCTGATTGAATGGCTTTAATTCATATTCGCTTTCATTAATTTCGACAGGGACATCGAGCCTAATAACTGCCAATTCTCTTGAAATTTTAACTTTATCAATATTTTGTTCGATAATATCTTTTACTTTTCCTTTAATTTGGGAAGTATTTTGTAATAAATTTTCGATTGAGCCAAATTCGGCAAGAAGCTTTTGAGCTGTTTTTTCGCCAACGCCGGGTGCTCCGGGAATATTATCAGATGAATCGCCCATAAGTCCTAATAAATCAATTACCTGAATAGGATTTTCGATACTGAAATTTTCGTTTACTTCTTTAATTCCCCAAATTTCAGATTCGTTTCCGCCTCGTTTTGGTTTGAACATAAAAATATTTTCAGAAACCAACTGTGCATAGTCTTTATCGGGAGTCATCATAAAGGTTTTGAAGCCTAATTTTTCGGCTTTTTTCGAGAGTGTTCCGATTACATCATCTGCCTCAAAACCATCAACCACAACTACTGGAATATTACAAGCAGAAATTAATTCTTTAATATAAGGAACTGCAAGTTTTATATCTTCGGGCGTTGCATCTCTGTTTGCCTTGTATTGTGGATACATTTCGTGGCGAAAATTTGGACCCGATGGGTCGAATGCAACAGCAATATGTGTTGGTTTTTGATTCAATATTACATCAAAAAGTGTATTGGTAAAACCAAAAATTGCTGATGTATTTAATCCTTTTGAATTAATTCGTGGATTTTTAATAAAAGCATAATATGACCTAAAAATTAGAGCATAAGCATCAATGAGAAATAACTTTTTTTCCATGTTAGAATATTTGTTTAAAAAATTAAAATTAATTTTTTTTTGGACATTTCTGTTGAAAAATAATTATTTTGTTAATATCTTAAAATAAGCTGGCGTATTAAATTAAGATTAAATTCATTACATTAAAATCAGATTAAAAATCTAATTACGCATTGATGCTCTGAAATGTTAATTTAACAAAAAAATATATACATTCGCATAATAAACTCTTATATTAGTCAACTTTAGGGAACTTTAAACATAGTTTTCCGTCTAACATAATATTAAACTAAATTATAATAATATTTTTTATATATTTATTAATGAATGGATTATAGTTGCAATAGAAGATTATATCATCTTTTATAATTAGATTTTTATTGATTTTTTGTTAAAATGTTAACTTTTTATGAATACAACTTTTTTTAAGTTATTGCTTATAAATGTAATTTTATTAGCATTTGTTACTGATAATTTTGGGCAGGGATTTGGTTTAGGAACTAATGCCCCTACTGAAGTACTGCATATTTTTAAAAATGGTGGAGATGCAGCAATACGTTTTCAATCACAAGCATCTGGAACCGGTCAAATTTCAGTAGGTCCGAGTTCTGCTACAGCCAATGGAAACGATGCTTCTGTTGGTACAGTAGCATGGTCAAATACAGCTTTTGCAATGTCTAGCGATAATTCTTATGCTACAGTTGCTGATGCTACATCTAACTATTTAACACTTACAAATTTTGGATTTGCAATTCCAGGTGGTTCCACAATTGATGGTATTGAGATTAGTATCGAAAAAAGTAGAACCGATAATAAAGTTGCAATTTTAGATGATTGGTCTTCTAATAATACCAGTGATGCAGATGATGCAACTTATCAAGCATATACAGCTTATGATGTTTCAAATGGAACAAACAGATTATTAGTCGTATGCATTTCTGCTAACGACAATTCTGGTGGAGGAATTCGTAATATTGATTTTGTTCAGTATGGAGGACAAAACATGACAGAAGCACTTCATGAAGAAGATGCCGACGGTTACGATTTTTATATATTTTATCTCTTAGAATCAGGCATTGCATTAGGAGATGTTGGTGCTGGAGGGGGAGATGTTGTAATTGACTGGTCAAATTCTACTGGGTCAATAGATTCCCATACTGCTTTTATTTCTTCATTTCAATATGTTGACCAAACAAGTCCAATTGATGCTACAAGTAATAGTGTTTATAATGCAAGTACAAACTCACATGTTGTTGCAGCGTTGACAGTTAGCGATGGTGATTATGTAGTTGCCGGATTAGGAATTGATAATGATGGTAGAACTGTTACTGGACCAACAGGTTATACTCAAAACGATGTTGAAAATAATGATAACGGTAGCGATGTATCGTTGTCGGTTTTTGGAAAAGCTATTTTAGTTGATGGAACCGAAACCCCTTCAGTAACATGGTCTAATACTGATATTGCAGCTATGGGAGCAATAGTATTACAAAGCAATAGACAAGTTATTGATAATGAAGTTAAGTTAATTAAAGCTGGAATTGTGTCTGGTAATAATAATGCCGATTTAGCTTCAGATTGGTCAACAACAGATGCTTCTGCAACTTATGGTTCAAATTCTGACTTATGGGGGCTCGCATGGACAGATGCAGACATTAATGATGTAAATTTTGGAATTGCAATATCAGCATCAGTAAATAATTCAACAGCACAAATAGATAATGTAACAATTACGATATATTATACATCAGTTCCTGCTAGTTACACAAATTGGGTTTCGGGAATTGACTATAGTGATGCTGGGAAATATAAACTTTCGTATAATTCTTCACTAGGTACAAATGATTTTTTAACCATTGATGCGACTGGAAATAGTGTTTTTACTGGAACAGTTACAGCTAGTTGTGGTGTTTTATCGTGTTCAGATATTCGATACAAAAAAAATATAGTTCCTATTAAAGGTGCATTAAGTAAAATAAAACTACTTGAAGCAGTAAACTATTATTGGAAAAAAGATGATTTTCCTGAAAAACATTTTACCGACGAAAAACAAATTGGACTAATAGCTCAAGAACTTGAAAAAATTTATCCCGAATTGGTTCAAACAGATGCTAATGGCTACAAAACTGTTGATTATTCTCACATCACTCCTATTTTAATTGAAGCTATTAAAGAACAACAAGTAATAATTGAAGAACTCAAAAATAATGTTGATGTTTTAAACTCAAAAATAGAAAATACCGAATCTCTTGAAAAAAGAATAAATAGTTTGGAATGCTCAATTAAATCTTTGACTGAGTTATTAAATTTATCATCAAGCTCTAATAAATAACTATGATATTCAAGCTTTTAATACTATCCTTTTCCCTTTTTGCTGTAACTCAATTGTTTTCACAATCTACATTTACAGCTTACAACGATGGACTTTCTATATCAAAACTTGAAGCAGGTCTTACAGCAACAATTGTTGGAAATTTTGTTAGCCAAACCAATGTTACAGATGGGCAAATTGATAATCAAAGTACTATTCAAGTTAGTGGAAATTGGACAAATAATAATTCTACATCTAATGTTTTTTCGACTCAAGCTGGTGAAGTTGAACTAAATGGTAGTGTGTCACAAATAATTGACGGTAGCCAAACTACTTCCTTTAATAATTTAATTGTAAACAATACAAGTACTGGTATAACATGTAATATTGAAACAAAAGTAGATGGAAACCTTACTTTAACCGATGGAATTATTTATACAACAAGTGCAAATACTTTAACAATTGAAGATAATGCAACATCTACAAGTGGATCAAATGCAAGTTTTGTAGATGGTCCGATGAAAAAAATAGGAAACGATAATTTTGCATTTCCAGTTGGTGATGGAACAAAATGGGCAAGAATCGGGGTAGATAATTCAGCATCAGCTAATACAAACACTGAATTTACAGCTCAATATTTCAGAAGTGGATATGCAAATAAAGCAGTTGATGTATCTTTAAACAACGTTAGTAGTCTGGAATACTGGAGTTTAAATCAAGCTATAAATACAGATAATGCTACTATTACTTTATACTGGTCAAGTGCAGCCGAAAGCGATATAAGCGACTGGGTTTCAACCGATTTGATAGTAGCACGTTTTACTGGAGGAACATGGACAGACGAAGGTCAAGGTGCAATTAATAGTGGAAGTGTTCGTTCGGGAGCTGCAGTTACCGATTTTTCTGGTTTATATTTTACTTTTGGGTCAAAGGGTGCTCTTGTTAATACATTGCCAATTGAATTATTAGAATTTACTGCAACCAAAATAAATACTCATGTTGAATTGAATTGGTCAACAGCTTCTGAAATTAACAATGATTATTTTACAATAGAAAAAACGTTAAATCATGATACTGTTTACGAAGTTGTAAATGTAAATTCTGTAGAAAACAGCAACACATTATCAAGTTATTCGGCTACCGACTTAAATCCCTTTACAGGAGTTTCTTTTTATCGTTTAAAACAGACAGATAGTAATGGCGATTTTTCTTATTCCGATTGGGTAGCTATAAATTTCAATACTTTACAACCTTCGGAAATAAATATTTATCCAAATCCTATTAACAAAACCGAATCTATATATATTGATATGAATGGATTAACTAAAAATAGTGAAGTTCTGATTGTGGTAAATGATATTTATGGACATGAATTATATAGTAAAGTTTACATAACTGACATGACTTCTTCTTCTATTTTTGCTATTGATGTAAATAAAAACATTCCATCGGGGATATACTTTATTATTGCAACTTCTCAAAACAAAATTTACAACAAGAAAGTTGTTATTCAATGACATCTTGTAATAAACTTTTGATAAATCAAGCCTGATGTTCAAATATGATTTAAATAAGTGGTTGTTTTCTCAAAATAAAAAAGCCGTTCCAATCTGAAACGGCTCTAATATATTTGAATACGATTTTATTCT
>MEND01000210.1:16840-26493 GCA_001768975.1 Bacteroidetes bacterium GWA2_31_9
GTTCATTTCGGCTAAAGGAACTCTTGCAGAAATTTTTTCAAAACCATGCTCACTACTCATTCCTTGTACAATTGCTCTACGACCTTGTAAATCGCTCATAACATCGCCCATTCTGTCGCCAGGAACCCAAATCTCAACATTATAAACAGGTTCCATAATTTTAGGACCAGCATTTTTAAATGCTTCTCTAAATGCGTTACGTCCAGCAAGTCGGAAAGAAATTTCATTGGAATCAACAGGGTGCATCTTTCCATCATATACAGCAACTCTGATGTCTCTTGCATAAGAACCTGTAAGCGGACCTTCTTCCATTTTTTCCATAATTCCTTTAAGAATAGCTGGTAAAAAGCGAGCATCGATTGAACCTCCAACTATACAGTTGTAGAAAATTAATTTTCCGCCCCAAGGCAAAGTATGTTCTTCTTTATCTCTAACGCTGATTTTGATTTCTTTACCGTTAACCTTGTACATTGTAGGGTCTGGAGCACCTTCTACAAAAGGCTCAATTACTATGTGAACTTCACCAAATTGTCCGGCACCGCCCGATTGTTTTTTATGACGATAATCTGCCTGTGCAATTTTTGTAATAGTTTCACGATAAGGAATTCTTGGTGGTAAAAACTCAGTACCAACTTTATATTTATGGTCTAAATGCCATTTCAGAATACTTAAATGAAATTCACCTTGACCAAATACTAAAATCTGTTTAAGTTCTTTTGAATATTCAATTTGAATTGTAGGATCATCAGAATGCATTCTGTTTAAAGCGTCTCCTAATTTTTCTTCATCACCTTCGCTTAATGTTTTAATAGCAGTACGGAATTTTGGTTCTGGAAATTCAATAGGAGCAATTTTCCAATCAACCGCAGATGTAGTTAGGGTTTGATTACTTTTTGTGTTTTTTAATTTCACAGTAGCTCCAATATCACCTGCAACCAATTCAGTTACTTTATTACGATTTTTACCGGCTACTGCATATAATTGAGATACTCTTTCTTTTGAACCATTGCTATTATTAACAAGGTCAATCGCTTCAGTAATTTTACCAGAAACAACTCTGAAGAAAATAACTTCACCGATATGCTCCTCTATTGATGTTTTAAATACAAAAATAGCAGGAGTACCTGATGTAATGCATTTAATTTCTTCACCTTCTGTAGTTGTTAAATTTTTAACTTCGTTTGGAGATGGAGCAGTATTATTAATAAATTCCATTACTCTTGCAACTCCAATATTCTTTTTAGCTGAAGTACAAAATACTGGATAAATATTTTTTGCTAATAATCCAGCTTTTAAACCTTTAAGCATTTCTGCTTCATTAAGTGAGCCATTTTCAAAAAAAGCTTCCATTAACGACTCATCGCTTTCTGCCGCTTTTTCAACTAATTCGTTATAAAGCTCTTCTGCTTTGTCTTTTTCTCCTGCTGGAATGTCAAGAATTTGTGGTTTTCCACCTTCAGCTGAGAATTTCAAAAGTTTCATTGATAATAAATCAATAATTTCTGAAAAACCAGAACCTGTAGCAACTGGATACTGTAATAATACAAATTTGTTTCCTATTCTTTCTTTAGCTTGCTCAACTGTTTTTTCAAAATTTGCTTTATCGTGGTCTAAATGATTAATAGCAAAAATTATAGGTTTATCATATTTTAGTAAATTTCTGAATTGAATTTCTGTTCCAACTTCAATTCCATTTTGAGCGTTTAATAACATCAATACTGAATCTGTAACTTTAAAGGCTGAAATAATTCCACCAACAAAGTCATCTGCTCCCGGGGGGTCAATAAAGTTTATTTTTTTGTTCTGAAATTCAGCATATAAGACAGAAGAGAATACTGAGTTTCCATTCTCAATTTCAATCTCGTTATAATCTGACACACTATTCTTTGTTTCTACGCTTCCTCTTCTGTCAATCACACCGCCTTCAAAAAGCATTGCTTCAGCAAAAGTTGTTTTTCCAGATCTAGAATTTCCCAATAAAACAATATTCTTTATCTGGTCGATTTGATAATTTTTCATTTTATTTAGTAGTTAATTATTATTATTGTTTTTAATACCAAGCTTGCAAATTTATAAAATTTTATCATCTGTCAATATTTTTTTTATTTCAATTTAGAATAGGGTTTTATAACATATAATAATTTCACACATAAAATGAGCAATTAATTTTTTTATACTAAAAAAACATGTGTTAATTTACTAAAAATTCAGTGGGTATATTTTCTTTGTTTAATATTGTTAATAGACACTCAAATTCAAATGAAAAAAATTATTAACAATTTATTTGTTAATTAATTTATCTGTTGTATTTTTGCAGTCCGTAAATTTGAGCGGAAAAAATAATAATTTAAAAAGAAAAAAGTGGATACTTTAAGTTACAAGACAATATCTTCGAACAAAGCAACAGTAAATAAAAACTGGGTAATTGTTGATGTACAGGATGTTATTTTAGGCAGAGCATGTACAAAAATTGCATCATTATTAAGAGGGAAATACAAAACAAACTTTTCTCCTCATGTTGATTGTGGAGATAATGTAATTGTTTTAAACACTGAAAAAATAAGCCTAAGTGGATTAAAACTTGAAAATAAAGAATATATTACTTATTCTGGTTATCCTGGTGGACAAAAATCACAAACACCAGAAGAATTACTTAAAAAAAATCCTAAATTATTGGTTGAAAGAGCAGTAAAAGGAATGTTGCCAAAAAACAGATTAGGTAGAGAATTGTTCAGAAATCTTCATGTATATATTGGAACAGAACATCCACATGAAGCTCAACAACCTACTAAACTTGACTTAAATTCAATCAAATAGAATACAATTTAAATTTAAAATCGACGATGGAATTAGTGAATGCAATCGGAAGAAGGAAAGAAGCTGTAGCAAGAGTTTATTTAACAGAAGGAACTGGAAAAGTTACAATCAATCATAAGGACATAAATGAATATTTCCCTATTGATATTCTAAGAGTAGTTGTTTTACAACCACTTACAAGCCTAAATTTGGTAAACAACTATGATATTAATGCAAATTTAGACGGTGGTGGTTTTAAAGGTCAAGCTGAAGCATTAAGATTAGGTATTACTAGAGCTATTATCAAATTATTTCCTGAACACAAATCAGCTTTAAGAGCTCAAGGTTTTGTTACTCGCGACCCAAGAGTTGTTGAGAGGAAAAAACCAGGAAGACCAGGAGCTCGTAAAAGATTTCAATTTAGCAAACGATAGAACTATATTTAGTTTAGTATCTAAATTGGTAAGACTTCTTCGGAATTACTTATCAATTGCTTATATACAGAACGTAAACTTAAAAATAAAATAATGTCAAAATTAACTTTTAACGATTTATTAGACGCAGGTGTACATTTTGGTCACCTAAAAAGAAAGTGGAATCCTGCAATGGCTCCTTATATTTTTATGGAAAAAAATGGTATTCATATCATTGACCTTCATAAAACTATGGTAAAAATTGAAGAATCAGCTTCAGCATTAAGACAAATAGCAAAATCAGGTAGAAAAATTTTATTTGTTGCTACTAAAAAGCAAGCTAAAGATTTGGTTGCTGAAAGAGTAAAAGCTATTAATATGCCTTACGTTTGTGAGCGTTGGCCTGGTGGAATGTTAACAAACTTCCCTACAATCAGAAAAGCTGTCAAAAAAATGACATCTATTGATCGAATGATTACCGATGGTACATTTGAAACTTTATCAAAAAGAGAAAGACTTCAAGTAACTCGTCAAAGAGCAAAATTAGAAAAAAACTTAGGTAGTATAGTTGACTTAACAAGACTTCCTGCTGCAATATTTGTTGTTGATGTTTTAAAAGAACATATTGCTGTTAAAGAAGCGAAAAGACTTAATATTCCTGTGTTTGCAATGGTTGATACTAATTCAAGTCCTAAAAATATTGACTTTATTATCCCTTCAAACGATGATGCAACTAAATCTATTTCATTAATAGTTGATGTTATTTGTGATGCTATTAAATCAGGTCTTGATGAACGAAAAAATGAAAAAGATAAGGAAGCTCCAGTAGCTGAGAAAAAAACTGAGAAAAAAGCTCCTAAAAAAGAATTTATTGATGAAGCAATTGATGAAGATAAAGTTGAAATAATTTCTGAAGATAACACAAAAAAAGACCCTTTAGCTAAAAAAGCACCCGCTAAAAAGGCACCAGCTAAAAAACCAGCTGCAAAAAAAGAATAAACATAATTTTACATCTTAAAAAACATTAAAATAATATGAGTCAAATTTCAACAGCAGACATCAGTAAATTACGAACTTTAACTGGTGCCGGTATGATGGATTGCAAAAATGCTTTAGTAGAAGGAAATGGCGATGTTGAAAAAGCAATCGAAATAATTCGTAAAAGAGGACAAGCAATTGCAAATAAAAGAGCAGATAGAGAAGCTGGCGAAGGTGCCGTTTTATCTATTGTTAGTGATGACAATAAAGTTGGAGTTATAATGGCTTTAAACTGCGAAACTGATTTCGTTGCTAAAAACGATAATTTTGTTGGACTTGCTAAATTGATTTTAAATGCAGCTTTAGTTAATAAACCTGCTACTCTTGAAGATTTAAGAAATCTTGAAATCAAAGGTAAATCAACAACAGATTTTATTCTTGACAATATTGCTGCGATAGGCGAAAAAGTTGAAATTTCTTATTATGAGAAAATTGAAGCAGAATTTGTTGTTCCTTATATTCACAACGGAAATAAACTTGCTACTTTAGTAGGTTTTAATAAAGCTATTGCTAATATTCAAGTTGGAAAAGATGTTGCAATGCAAGTTGCTGCTATGAATCCAGTTGCAGTTGATAAAGGTGATGTTTCAAATCAAACTATCGAAAAAGAAATAGAAATTGGGAAAGAACAAGCTCGTAGAGAAGGGAAACCTGAAGAAATGCTTGAAAGAATTGCACAAGGAAAACTTAATAAATTTTACTCTGAAAGCACTTTATTAAATCAAGAATTTGTTAAGGATAACAAAAAAACTATCCGTCAATATCTTACCGAAACAGACAAAGACTTAACTGTTGTATCGTTTAAAAGATGCTCACTTACTGTTTAATTGATTAAATTTATAATATAAATTGAGGCTGTCACTTATAATGACAGCCTTTTTTTTTAAATTTGCCTCAAACAATTAATAAAGAGATGAAACATTCACGACCACAAATAAGGACACACGATTTATACCGAATTTCGGGAAGGGAATGATTATAAAAAAAGATTTCACGCTAAGTTCGCAAAGAACGCAAAGAGGGCAAACTGCCAGTGGCAGTTTGAGCCAGCTTGTGCAAAGGAACATATATGTTTTTTTAACTTAGCGAACTTTTAACTTGGCGTTCTTAGCGAACTTTGCGTGATAAAATATTCTCAACAATATATGCGTGAAAATGAGATACTAACTAAATTATAAACAGATGAAATATACAAGAGTTTTATTGAAATTAAGTGGCGAAGCTCTAATGGGCAAATCAGAATATGGAATTAATCCAGAGGTATTAAGTGCTTATGCTGAAGAAATAAAGAATACAGTAGAGTCAAATAAAATTCAAATAGGAATTGTTATTGGAGGAGGCAACATTTTCAGAGGACTTTCCGGCGTAAATAAAGGTTTCGACAGAGTAAAAGGAGATTCAATGGGAATGCTTGCAACAACAATAAACAGTATTGCTATTCAATCTGCATTAGAAAATATTGGCATAAAAGCCAAAGTATTAACTTCGATAAGAATGGAACCTATTGGTGAGTATTATAGCAAACAGAAAGCTGTTGATGCAATGAACGATGGCTACATTGTAATTATCGCAGGAGGAACAGGTAATCCCTTTTTTACTACAGATACAGCATCTGCACTTAGAGCAATTGAAATTGAAGCCGATGTTTTATTAAAAGGAACTCGCGTTGATGGAGTTTATACAGCTGATCCTGAAAAAGATAAAAACGCAATTAAATTTGAAAAAATAACATTTGACGAGGCTTACGAAAAAAAACTGAATGTTATGGACATGACTTCTTTCACAATGTGTAAAGAAAATAAAATGCCAATTATTGTTTTTGATATGAATAAAAAAGGCAATTTTAATGACTTAATATCCGGAAAAGAAATTGGAACACTAGTTCATAATTAACATCAGTTTAATAATCCGTTAATAACTTTAGAAAAATTTAAAATCATTAAAAACATAATTTTTTAATTTTGTTCAAAAAATATTAATTCCAAATTTATGGTTGAAGAAGTTCAAATTTACCTTGACGATGCTAAAGAAAAAATGGATAATTCTATTAATTTTCTTGATAATGAATTATCTAAAATGAGAGCCGGAAAAGCTAGCCCTCGAATGTTAGAAGGAATATCTGTTGAATATTACGGTACAATTTCACCAATACATCAAGTTGCAAGTATAACTTCTCCTGATGCAAAAACTATAAACATTCAGCCATGGGATAGAAATGTACTTCCTATTATTGAAAAAGCCATTTTAGTCGCAAACATAGGTGTAACTCCAATGAATAATGGCGAAATTATTCGTTTAATTATTCCTCCATTGACCGAAGAAAGAAGAAAAAGCATAGTAAAACAAGTAAAAAACGAAGGCGAAAATTCAAAAATAGTTATTAGAAATATTAGACGCGATACTAACGATGAATTAAAAAAATTAAAAAAAGACGGCGTTTCTGAAGATGAAATTAAAGATGCTGAAGATTTAGTTCAGAAAATGACTGATAATTTTATAAAAAAAATTGACGAAATAATTAGCAAGAAAGAAGCTGAAGTTATGAAAGTATAACATCATTTTTTTTATAATTTAAATTATATGACCTAAAGGCTTTAAAATCTTTAGGTTTTTTTTTGCTAAAATTGAATACTAAAATAAAATTAATTTTAAAAAATTTTTTATTACATTTATGACTAAAACATCTAAATATGAATTCCATAATATTTAAAATCAGTACTCTAATTTGCGTTTTAGCATTATTTAATACTTTAAGCTTTTCTCAGCAGTATAATTTTCGAATTTATTCAGTAGAAAAAGGGCTTCCAAAGTCAGCAATATTCAGCATTATTCAAGACTCAAGAGGTTATTTATGGTTAGGAACAGATGGAGGTGGTGTATGTAGATTCGATGGAAATAAATTTATTACCTTTAATAAACGAAATGGACTTATTGGACACGTAGTGAGAGCTATTATGGAAGATAGTCGGGGTAATATTTGGTTTGGAACTGACGATGGTATTTCTGTTTACGATGGTTTCAAATTTTTTAATATTACCGAAAAAAATGGTTTGCCAAACAATCCTATTTTAAAATTTTACGAAGATTCTCATTACAATATCTGGGTTGGAACTTCCGGAGGAGGACTTTGCAAACTTAATTTAGTAGGAAAAGATTCTGTGAATATTTTGAATTATAATAAAGATGAAGATAAGCTTCAAACAAATTATGTTTTCGATATTTATGAAGATTCTAACAGTCGCTTATGGCTTGCATTATATGGTGGAATTAATATTCTTACATTTAAAAATGATTCAATTACTAAATTAGTAAAGCTTGATCAGGATTATGATGATATTCCATCAAATATCGTTTTAAATATTGAAGAAGATAACGATAAAAATTTATGGTTTGGTTCACAAGATGCTGGTGCCTTTAAAATAATAATGAATGGAGAAGACTCTAGTAAAGTGGTTACTCTGAAAGATAATTTTAAATTAAACGACATTACAGTTTGGGATATTATGAACGACAGTAAAGGCAATTTATGGTTTGCAACTGATAAAGGTGGAATTAATAAAATGTCAAAAGATGGAATGATTCATATAACTCAGCAAAATGGTCTATCGGGGAATCAGGTTTATAAGCTTTTTGAGGATTACGAAAACAATATCTGGGTAGGAACATTTGGAAGTGGGTTATGCCAGTTTCTTGGAGAAAATTTTATTCATTTTTCTGAACAGGACGGATTAGCCAATAAGCACGTTTTAGCAATACTTCCAAATCAAGACAAAAGTTATTGGATTGGCACAGATGGTGGTGGACTTCAACTACTTGATTTTAATAACAAAAAGCCTCAATTTAAAACTTTCACAACTAAAAATGGACTTGCCGATAACTTTGTAAACTCAATTGCAAAAGGAAATAATGGAGAATTATGGATTGCAACCCAAAAAGGTGTTAGTAAGTTTGATGGTAAAACATTTAAAAATCTTACAGCAAAAGATGTGAAAATGCTTGAAAATAACATCATTAGCATTTATGTCGGTAAAGATGGAATTGTTTGGATGGGAACTGATGATGGACTAATTTTTTATAATGGCAAAACTTTTTTCACAAAACGAGAAGAAGATGAAGATTATGCTCTTTTCAATTATATAAACACAATTTTTCAAGATAAAAAAGGAGAAATGTGGATGGGAACTTATGGAGGGCTATTGCGTTACGACATGAATACTTTTAGTTTTTATGACGAACAAGAAGGTCTTTTAAATAAACAAATTAATTGTTTAGCCGAAGATAAATTAGGAAATATTTTAATAGGAACTTTTGGCAGTGGACTTTATAAATTCAATGTAAATAGTAAATCGGAAAAGCCAATAGAGCTTATGTTAAATGATAGTATTTTAGGTTCAAATAATATCTCCTCTCTCCTATTTATTGACAATAATACTTTAATAGTTGGAACAGATAAAGGTTTTGATAAAGTACTCTTCGACAACAATCAAAAAGTGATAAATGTGCTTAATTTTAATGAATCTGATGGCTTTTCAGGAATTGAAAATCATTATAATTCAATTTGCAAAGATGAAATTGGAAATATTTGGTTTGGAACGATTAAAGGTTTAACAAAATATACACCTGAGCTTGACAATACAAATCTTCAAGCACCAATTACTAACATTACAGCATTAAATTTATTTTTTGAAAATATTGATTGGAAAGCTAAAACAGACAGTGTTATACCTTGGTTTAATTTGCCTGAAAATTTAACTCTAAAATATTCAGATAATCATTTAACATTTAAGTTTTCGGGAATTTCATATTTCAATTCTGATAAAGTAGAGTATAAATATATGCTTGAAGGACTTGACAATACATGGACACCTGCCCGAAAAGAAGGTGAAGCAGTTTATCCAGGATTGCCTCCTGGTGATTACACTTTTTTAGTAATTGCAAAAAATAAATTTGATCGTTGGAATAAAGAACCCGTTAAATTATCATTTACAATTAAACCACCATTCTGGCAAACAACCTGGTTTTATATTGTTTCATTAACTGTAATAATATTAGGCTTTTACTTATTTGTTAAACTACGATTAAGAAAATTAAAACAAGACAAGAGAATTCTTGAACAAAAAGTAAAAGAGAGAACAGCCGAAATAGAAAAACAAAAGTTTGAAATTCTTGAAAAGAACGAAGAATTACATCAACAAAACGAAGAAATTCTTGCACAACGTGACGAAATCGAAAAACAAAAACATCTGGTTGAAGAAACAAATAAAGAAATTACCGACAGTATTCGATATGCAAGAAGAATTCAATCAGCCGTTTTACCTGCTAACGAATATGTAAATAATATCTTATCTGACTTTTTTATTTTGTATAAACCTAAAGATATTGTAAGTGGCGATTTCTACTGGGCTT
>MEND01000210.1:26499-31197 GCA_001768975.1 Bacteroidetes bacterium GWA2_31_9
AAAACAATCTTGTATTTGTTGCAGCTGCTGATTGTACCGGACATGGTGTTCCTGGTGCATTTATGAGTATGCTAGGAGTTTCTTTCCTTAACGAAATAGTAGTTCGTGAAGATGTAACAACTACCGGAAAAGTTTTAGATGAACTTCGAATTAACATTATTAGTTCTATGCAGCAACGAGGAGTTGAAGGCGAACAGAAAGATGGAATGGATATAGTGTTTGTTACACTTGACACTGAAACAAAAAAAATGCAATTTTCAGGTGCAAACAATCCTTTATATATTATTAGAAATAAGAATCTTGAAGGTTTTGAAAATATTGATTATACTGAAATTGAAGATATTAGGTTATTTGAAATTAAACCCGATAAAATGCCAATCGCAATTTATGAACGAATGGACAAGTTTAAGTCTCATGATATTGAGCTAATTAAAGGCGATTTAGTTTATCTAATTTCAGATGGTTTCCCTGATCAATTTGGTGGTCCAAAGGGTAAAAAATTTATGTATAAAAAATTCAAAGAATTACTTATGGAAAATTCCTCTAAATCTATGGACGAACAAAAAGCAATTCTTGACAATAATATAGAAAAATGGAAAAATGGTTTTGATATAGAGTACGAACAAACAGATGATATTACAGTTGTTGGACTAAAAATATAGTCTAATACAGCTTACTTCTCTTAATCAAATAAGGCAATAAAACATTTCTGAATGAGGAATTTATATCGGCTGTAATCAAATCTATTCCAAATTGCCCGGTACGGATTTTGATTTTATTCAGAAATTCAGCCATTTTTGTTGTATAAATATCTTTTACGTCATTCGGATTAAAACGAACCTCTTCGTTGCTTTCCAAATCAATAAATTTGTATGGTCGATTTTGAAATTGAAAATCTCTTTCGTGCACACTATCAATAACATGAAAAAGAATTACTTCATGCTTATTATATCTTAAATGCTGTAATGCTGAAAATATATCATCTTGATTTTCGGTTTCAAGCAAATCACTAAAAATAATAACCATTGAGCGTTTATGAATATTTTCAGCTATTTGATGCAATAATTGCGAGGCTGTTGTTTTTTTATTTACAACTGATTTGGAATTTCCGAAATTAAGAGTTTTCTCAAGCTCGGCATAAAGCATTTTAGAATGTGTTGCAGATAATTTGGCATCTGTATGAAGCTCTATTTTATCAGAAAAAGTGGTTATTCCAGCAGCATCTCTTTGCTTTCGCAATAAATTTATTAATGCTGCAGCACAGTATATCGAAAAAACGAGTTTATTTGGTTTGCCAACTTCATTAAATGGGAATAACATTGACGAAGAAGTATCAACAACAATTTGGCATCGAAGATTTGTTTCCTCTTCATATCGTTTTACAAACAATTTTTCGGAACGAGCATACAATTTCCAATCAATATGCCTTGTCGATTCGCCTGTATTATAAATTCTATGTTCGGCAAATTCGACCGAAAATCCATGAAACGGACTTTTATGAAGCCCTGTAATAAAGCCCTCAACAACTTGTTTAGCAATAAATTCTAAGTTGTTAAATTGCTCAATATTGAATATGTCGTTTAGATTGTTCAAAAAGGAGTTTTATGATTGTTTTAGGTTTGAGGCTAGAAGTTAGAAGTTGGAAGTTAGAAATTTGAGGTTAGCTCCATAATGAAATCCTAAATCTCAAAATTCTAAAATTCAAAAATCCTAAATCAATTAAACTGCTTCAAAAAAAGCATTAGTGCAAGCCAATATTCTTTATTTGTTTCGCAATTTTTCCATAACGATTTTGCACCGTGTTCACCTTGTCCGTTTTGAGGTTTAAAAAAAGTCTTGATTTTTGAAGTAATAGCAGCATCATATTCAAAAACATAAGGATACTCTCTTTGTGATGAGGCTATAAATACGGGTTTATCAAATCCTTTTATTTCTTGATTAATATCTAAACTTGGTTTAAAGAATTCTCCAGGGCTAAATGCAACAACTCCCTGAACTTTTTCATTTTTGAGAGCTAAAACCAAGCTTAATGATGCAGAATATGAGCTTCCAAAAAGCACAACTTGTTTTTTATTTTTTTCAAAAGCATATTCAATAGCTGCTTCAATATCTTTTTTTGTATCAATATATTCCTGTGCCAAACCTTTTTCAGAAGCTAATTTCGCAGTTTCATTAACAACATAATTTGACTCTTTACCGGAACGCAAATCAACTGCTAAACAATTAAATCCTAGCTGAACAAGTTTTTTTCCAATTTCTTTATATTCTCCTCTGCTTGAACCAGCTTGATGAAATAATAAAATATAAGGGTTATCCTTTTCGCCTTCGTAAAAATCGGCTGAAATATCTAAACCATCTTTTGACGGAAAACTAATTTTAGTTTGTGCATTAACACACACTGAAAAGATGATAATATTTAAAAGTAGTATATATTTCATATTTAAGATTTAAGATGTAAAATGTAATATTTTGATTATGTACTATTTAAGCTCACATGCTATTTGCAAAATCTTAAATATTACATTTTAAATATTCCATAACTAATAATTCATTTCAGCTAAAACAATAACTTTATTTTTATATAGCTCGACAACTCCTCCATCAATTTCAAAATATTTTTCATCACCATCCATATTTCGTATTTTGATATTTCCTCTTTCGAGAAGCGAAACAATTGGAGCGTGATTTTTTAAAATTTCAAAAGAACCATCAACTCCGGGAAGCTGTATTAAGCTTACATCTCCTGAGAACACATTTTTTTCGGGTGTTACAATTTCTAAAAACATCTTTCCGGATTTTTTAAATTATTTTTTTGAATCTGCTAAAAGTTTTTCTCCTTTTTCGATTGCTTCTTCAATTGTTCCAACTAAGTTAAATGCAGCTTCAGGATATTGGTCAACTTCGCCATTCATAATCATATTAAAGCCTTTTATTGTATCTTCAATTGGCACCATAACTCCCTTTAATCCTGTAAATTGTTCGGCAACGTGGAAAGGCTGTGATAAAAATCTTTGAACCCTTCTAGCTCTATGAACTATAAGCTTATCTTCTTCTGAAAGTTCGTCCATACCAAGAATTGCAATAATATCTTGTAACTCTTTGTATCGTTGTAAAACTTCTTTTACTCTTTGAGCACAATTATAATGCTCTGCCCCAACAACTTCTAAAGAAAGAATTCTTGAAGTAGAATCCAATGGGTCAACAGCTGGATAAATTCCTAATTCGGATATTTTACGACTTAATACTGTTGTCGCATCAAGGTGAGCAAAGGTTGTAGCTGGAGCAGGGTCAGTTAAGTCATCGGCAGGTACATAAATCGCTTGAACTGAAGTAATTGAACCTCGTTTTGTAGATGTAATACGTTCTTGCATTAAACCCATTTCAGTTGCCAAAGTAGGCTGGTAACCTACTGCTGATGGCATACGTCCTAAAAGTGCCGATACCTCAGAACCAGCTTGTGTGAAACGGAAAATGTTATCAATAAAAAATAAAATATCACGTCCGCCTGATTTTTCATCACCATCGCGGAAATATTCAGCAATTGTAAGACCCGATAAAGCAACAGTAGCTCTTGCTCCAGGAGGCTCATTCATTTGACCAAAAACTAAAGTAGCTTGTGAATTTAAAAGCTCTTCGTGATTTACTTTTGATAAATCCCAACCGCCTTCTTCCATACTGTGTTTAAATTCTTCGCCATACTTAATAACGTTTGATTCAATCATCTCTCTCAAAAGATCGTTGCCTTCTCTTGTTCTTTCACCAACTCCTGCAAACACTGAAAGGCCTTCGTATCCTTTAGCAATATTGTTAATCATTTCCATGATTAATACAGTTTTACCAACACCTGCACCACCAAACAAACCAATTTTACCCCCTTTTGAATATGGCTCTAATAAGTCGATAACTTTGATTCCTGTAAATAGAATTTCGGTTTCGGTCGATAATTGGTCAAATTTTGGGGGAGCTGAATGTATTTGATATCCACCTTCTTTAGTAATAGCTCCTAATCCATCAATAGGATTTCCAATTACATTAAGTAATCGTCCTTTGATTTGTTCGCCGATTGGCATTCTGATAGGAGAACCAGTTGAAACAACTTTCATTCCTCTTTGTAAACCGTCGGTTGCATCCATTGCAATTGTACGAACAGTTTTTTCTCCAACATGTTGCTGACACTCAACTATAAGAATATCTCCGTTTTCACGTGTAATTTCTAGGGCTTCAAGTATATGAGGCAATTCACTTCCTGCTTTTTCGAAGCTCACATCAACAACAGGTCCAATAACCTGAATAATTTCTCCAATATTATTTGACATTTTGAATGTATTTTTTTTAATAAGCTACAAAAATAATATATTTAGTTAATTAAGAATAAATATTTTTAAATATAGTAAATAAAATGACAAAAATATTAGAAAACAAAACGCTAGTGCTTTATAATTCTGTGGTTTATTTAATAAAAAAAATCACATCTAACCAACTAAAATATTTAAGTTGCTTAAAAGTGTAACCTCAAGGTATTCAAAGATGGAGGCAGTTTTTTTACAATACTTTATCATCTCGATGAATAGCTCGTAGAACTTACCGATGAATCGCATTAGCGTTAACTTAATAATTAAATTTATATTATAATGCTGAATATTAAAGATATACGACAATTTAAAACAAGTTCCTTTGGGAACGTAATATTGGTAGAAA
>MEND01000211.1 GCA_001768975.1 Bacteroidetes bacterium GWA2_31_9
AGAGTTTGAGCTTGAATTAATTCGCTGGATGTCGGTAGAATCGCCAATTTCAGAAGACGAATATTACAAACTTGATAAAGACGAAATTACCGATAAAATATTTGCTGTTGTAATGGAAGCTTACAAGCGAAAATCGCAAACAATAGCAAATCAGTCAATGCCTGTTATATCTGAGGTTTATGAAAAAAGCTCTCACATTTACGAAAATATAATTGTACCGTTTACCGACGGAAAAAGAATTTATCAGATTCTTACAAATTTGAAAAAATCGTATGAGTCGAGAGGAAAAGAATTAGTTAAATCTTTTGAAAAAACCTGTATTCTAGCCACAGTTGACGACGAATGGAAAGAACATTTACGTGAAATGGACGATCTGAAACATTCTGTTCAAAACGCTAGTTACGAGCAAAAAGACCCATTATTGATTTACAAATTTGAATCGTTTGAACTTTTCAAAAAAATGCTTGATAAAATCAATAAAGATGCAGTTTCGATATTAATGAAAGGACACATTCCTATTCGTAATGCAAGCGAAGTCAAAGAAGGACGACAGCCTCAAAAGCAAGATATGAGCAAGTTTAAAACTGGTCGTGAGGATACTCCTGTCGAAAAGCAAAATCAACAAGAAAGAATACAGCCAGTAAGAGTTGAGAAGAAGGTTGGAAGGAATGAGCCATGTCCTTGTGGAAGTGGGAAAAAATATAAAAATTGCCATGGAATAAATGCAGAATAGATGAAGAATGTTTGTAGTTTAACTTCGTTGAGCTCGCTAGCTCGGTTGTAGTTTGATGTTAGCGAGTTTCCGTCATTGCACAGTACGAAGCAATCTTTAAGCTTGTAGTTTCACTTACATTGTTTCTTTTGGCTACGTTTATCTGGTGACTGATTACTGAATACTGTTTACTTTCTTCTTTTTAGAATCGAAATATACAAAGCTGTCTGATTAAATTTAGACAAATGATAACTCTAGCACACATTAGAAAACTTTGATTAATTGTCGATTGCTTATTGCCAATTTCTTCTATATAAATTTACAAAATCCTAAATTCCAAAATTCTAAATCCTAAATTAGTAGTTTTAGTTATAAAAATTTTTATATTTTTACATTAAAATTACTCTTAATGCAACCTTTAACCAATTTCAAAGTCTAATTTTTTGAATAATGCTTAATGACGAGCAGATAATTCTTGGGTGTTTAAAAAATAACCGACAGTCGCAGAAAGAACTTTTCGATAAATATTCTTCTGTATTGTTAGCTTTATGCACTCGTTATGCTCGAAATAAAGCCGAAGCCGAAGATATTCTTCAAGAAGGTTTTGTAAAAATTTTTATGAATATTAAGCAGTTTTCGCAAAAAGGTTCTTTTGAAGGATGGTTAAAGCGTATTATGATTAATACCGCAATTTCTATTTATCATCAAAATATTAAACATTATAATCATCAGCCATTTGAAGATGTTGAAAATTATAATCATTATAATGAAGATGATGATATTATTGAAGATGAATATTCTTTAGACGAATTATTAAAATTAATTAATGAACTACCTGATGGATATAGAATTGTGTTCAATATGCACGTAATTGAAGGTTACAAACATAAAGAAATTTCAGAAATGCTAAATATTGATGTTGGCACTTCAAAATCGCAATTCTCTAGAGCCAGAACCTATCTTCAAAAAAAATTAAAAGAATATAAAAAGGAAACAACAAAAATTGAGTAAGACTAACAAAAATATTGAAGACTTATTTAGGAGCAATTTTGAAAACTATAAAATTGAACCAAGCTTTGATGCATGGGATAAAATAGATTCAAAATTATCGGGTTATGGCTTTAATAATTATTTTAATAGAATTTTTAATTCACACAAAGTAATTCCTTCAGAAAAATTATGGCCCAAAATTGCTCGTAAAGTTTGGATTGCAAATTTTGTAAAGTTTCAGCCATTTTCTTTTAATATATATAATGTAGGTTTAGTTTCAAGCGTAATTATTCTTGTTACAATTGGATTAAATAACACTAGTACAATTCAAAACAATATATTTGAAAAACCAATAATTGCAGAAAATAATACGAAGTCGATAAATGATTTCTCAAATTCTTTTGTAACAGAAGTAAATACAAGCTTTAACGAAGATAAAAAATCATTAAATAATAATCCAAATAGGAAAAAATTTGGCTTTTCGGAATACCTTAGAAATGCAATTGAAAAAGCTTCTCCAGTTGAAAAAGAAAATGATATTATAAAAACTACGAATCCAATACAATCTATTAATAGTAAATATATAGTTGAAAGTCAACTTGAGAGAGATAATTCTGTTTTAAATATTAAAACTAAAAAAGATGATATAAATTCTAAAGTTATTTTACCAAACACAGCTACTGTTTCAAAAAAACACAATAATACTGCCGATACAGTGGGAGTTAATGCTTTAGGAAAGCCTATTCTGATGGAAAGACAAAAATGGTCTTATGATGTTTATACAGCTTTAGTTAATTCACAAAGCATATTAAAAACAGATAATAAAGAATTTGAAAAAATTATAAAAGATTATGAATCAAAACAATCTACTTTGCTTAGTTACTCTGTAGGATTGAATGTTAACTACGAATATTATGGTTTTGTTCTTCAAGGAGGATTATCATATTCACAACTCGGATTTACTGGAAATCGCTTATCTCTTAATGACTCTACATTCAATTCAAATAATTATATGGGCTATATTGCAGATAGTGCTCGCTTTAGTTATGACTCACTATCATATAATGATACATTATCAAGCATATTATTAGCTTATGATAAATTTGATACTTTATCAATGTATGGTAACGATAGCCTTTTAAACAATAAATTAAACTCTAAAAATAAATACAGATACTTCGAATTTCCTTTAACGGTTAGCTATTCGGTGAAACAAAATAATTTTACTTTTGGAGTAACAGGTGGTTTAATAACAGGGCTGTTTATAAATGTGTCAGAAGGACCTAAAATAAACTCTGAAAAGAAAACTTCAGACTTGAAAAAGGAAAACCCTTATGCAGTACCAAATTTCTCATCATATTTAGGTTTTTATGTTGGATATGAACTAAATAATAATTCAGCAATCTTTTTGGAACCTTATTATAGAAAGAGCTTAAATTCTATTTATACTAAAGAATCTTACTTTACGCAAAAGTTTACTGCTTACGGTGCTAGAGTTGGATTAAGGTATAGTTTTTAGCAAATAATGCTATCAAAGAGTATAATGTTCAGACTATGAGCATTATTGCAAGAGTTTTTTAATACTTTAAAATAAGAACATTTTAACATAAAAATATGGCTACCGAAAGGCTTACAATTACAATTGAAAAATCAAAAAAAAAGGCTTTTATTAAAATGTTGAGCTTATTCGATTTTGTAAAAGTTGAAAGAACTAAAGATTTTATTAAAAAATTTCACTACTAACCGACTAAAATTTTAATTTTATTGGAACTATTTAATAGTTAAACCTCTACGAGGTAATTTGGGATTTTTGGGTAGTTTTTATTTTATTGACATAAATCACCTACGGTGAATAGCTCGTAGAGCTTAAATGACAATAAAACAACATAATAGAAATTCAATTTTTCCTCGTAGAGGATTAACAAGAATTTAGTCGGCTAGTAGTGATAATATTACATCAATTGTAACATTTAATGATTTTCTTAACATGAGCCAGAATATATTTTTTTAAATCAATAAGGGTAAAAATTATTTTTTGTGTATTACAACTGAAAACAGAAATTAATTAAAAACAATAACTAAATTAAAAATTATGAAAACAACAAAAATTTTAACAGTTTTTTTGGCAACAATGTTTTTAACAGTTGCAATTTTTACATCATCTTGTAAAAAAGATAAAGGAGATCCTCCAACATTACCACCATCATCTTCTTTTGTTATGGACTTTAATGATTTTAAACAAAACAAAAGTTTGCTTGCAGTTCAAGATTCAACTACAGACACTACACTTAGATATAACTTTAATAAAGCAGTTATACAGGTAGGGATTTGGAATACCATGTTAACAATTGGTTTAGCTGTTCCAGTTGCAGCGTTTATGGAATCATTTAAGCATCAACCAGAATTAAATGATGATGATTGGTGGGTTTGGTCATATAGTGTTACTGTTGGATTTAAAACTTATACTGCTTCATTACAAGGAAAAGTTGATGGACAAAAAGTATATTGGGAAATGTATTTATCTCAATCAGGTGGATTTTCAGATTTCAAATGGTTTACTGGATCATCTGACTTAAACGGAACAAATGGTCAATGGATATTATACGAAAGTCCAACTGTTCCAACTACTTTACTTCAAATCGATTGGAATAAAAATTCTGCCGGAACAGCTGATATAAAATACATGAATGTTGCACCTTCAACTTCAACTCATGGAAATGAAAATGGTGGATATATAATGTATGGTATTAATAATAATACACCTTTCAATACTTTTTACAGAATATTTTACAAAAGTTGGAATAACCAGATAGATATTAACTGGAATAGAACAACTAAAGAAGGACAAATTAAAAATTCTTTAGCTAATACACATTTTCTATTCTTTAATGATACAGATTTCCATTGCTGGAATTCAACAGGATACAACACTACTTGTCAATAGTTTGTGCTTTGGGTTATATATTTCAAGAGGCTGGCTTATTTAAGTCAGCCTCTTTCATTTTGTATTTTAACAACTTTTGTAAAATTCACAGCAAATTGTTAATAAAAACCCTTAAAATAAAATACTTTAAGGGTATTTTTTTTGCGATTTATAGTATCTTTGAATACATTTTAAATAGTAATTCAATTATTTGATAATCAAATGGATACAGTATTGGAAGAAAAAATTAACAAATCTGATTATACCGCAGACAGTATTCAGGTACTCGAAGGGTTAGAAGCAGTTCGTAAACGACCTGCAATGTACATTGGCGATATTAGCATTAAAGGACTTCATCACCTAGTATATGAAGTTGTTGACAACTCTATAGATGAGGCTCTTGCAGGGCATTGTAAAAATATTGATGTTTTTATTAACGAAGATGGCTCAATTACAGTAATTGACGATGGTAGAGGAATTCCTGTTGGCTATCACGAAAAGGAAAAAAAATCGGCTCTCGAAGTTGTAATGACGGTTTTACATGCCGGAGGAAAATTCGACAAAGATTCATATAAAGTTTCTGGAGGATTACATGGTGTTGGAGTATCATGCGTTAATGCTCTTTCATCAACTTTAACAGTTGAAGTTTATGTAAAAGGAAAAATATACACACAAGTATATCATAAAGGAAAACCTGTTGAACCTGTTAAAGAAATTGGTACAACCGATAAAACCGGAACAAAAGTTACTTTTATTCCTGATGATACTATTTTTACAACAACAGAATATAAATTCGAAATTATTTCTACACGACTTCGCGAATTAGCGTTCCTAAATAAAGGAATTAAGCTAAATATCACAGATATGCGTGAAGTTGACGAAAATGGCAATCATTTAAGAGAAGAGTTTGTTTCAGAAAATGGGCTTAAAGACTTTGTTGACTTTTTGGATTTTACACGTGAAAAGTTAATCGAAATTATATTACATGCCGAAAGCGATAAATTTGGAATGCCTGTTGAAGTTGCAATGACTTATAATACATCATTCAACGAAAATGTACACACTTATGTTAACAATATCAACACACATGAAGGCGGAACACATTTAGCAGGTTTCAGAAGTGGTTTAACCCGAACATTGAAAAGCTATGCCGAGAAATCAGGAATGTTGAAAAACCTGAAATTCGATATTAGTGGCGACGATTTTCGTGAAGGACTTACTGCGGTAATTTCAGTAAAAGTTCAAGAACCACAATTTGAAGGACAAACAAAAACCAAACTTGGAAACTCCGAAGTTATGGGTGTTGTTAATCAGGCTGTTAGCGAAATGCTTGCTAATTATCTTGAAGAAAATCCTCGCGATGCAAAAACAATAGTTCAGAAGGTGATTTTAGCAGCAACAGCACGTCATGCAGCCCGAAAAGCAAGAGAATTAGTGCAACGTAAATCTGTTTTAACTGGAGGCGGACTTCCTGGCAAATTAGCAGATTGTTCTGATAAAGACCCTGAAGCATGTGAGATTTATTTTGTTGAGGGTGATTCTGCGGGTGGTACAGCAAAACAAGGTAGAGACAGACGTTTTCAGGCTATTATGCCCCTTAGAGGTAAAATTCTTAATGTTGAAAAAGCAATGCAACATAAGATATTTGAAAACGAAGAAATTCGTAACATTTTTACTGCACTTGGTGTTCACATTGGAACAGATGATGATAGTAAAATGCTAAATATTGAAAAATTAAGATATCATAAAATAATAATTATGTGCGATGCTGATATTGACGGTAGCCACATTACAACTCTTATTATGACTTTCTTTTTCAGATATATGAAACCAATTATTGAAAACGGATATTTATATATTGCAACTCCACCTTTATATCTAATTAAAAAGGGAAAAACTGAACGTTATTGCTGGAACGAAGAAGAACGTGTAGCTGTTGTTCAGGAATTTACAGCTGGAGGGAAAGAATCTGGAATTCATATTCAGCGATATAAAGGTCTTGGAGAGATGAACGCTGAACAATTATGGTCAACTACAATGAATCCCGAAACTCGTACATTACGACAGGTTACTATTGATAGTGCATTTGAAGCTGATAGAATTTTTTCGATGCTTATGGGAGATGAAGTTCCACCTAGAAGAGATTTTATTGAGAAACATGCAAAATACGCCAAAATCGACGTATAACTATATAACGTTAAATTTATTTTAAACATCCGATGCGTTAAAAACATCGGATGTTTTTTTTATGCAATATGTTGCATGGTTTTTAACCGTTCAACAGTTTCAGAACTCCTTACCCATACAAGCAAAATCAATAAAGACAGAACA
>MEND01000212.1:0-15385 GCA_001768975.1 Bacteroidetes bacterium GWA2_31_9
AGTTTCACCAGTTTCATCATAAGTCCATGTAGCAACCGTCTCAAAACCACGTTCAGTAATTGCGGTTGGACTTGAAACTCCACTTGAAAATCTTACACCATCATAATCAGTAGATGTGCCAAATTGGGTATCAGTTTTTTGATGCCACTCTGGAGTTGTAGTAGCTGTACTATAAGTAAAACTCCATCTTTCAGAAGAATAACTACTATAAGTTGAAGTTGCCTGATCTCTGGCTCTAACTCTGCAGTAATATGTTGTATTATTTACGGGAGTTAATGCGGTAAAATTTAAATTATATTCTGTTTCAGATGTATATACTGCATCAAAATTTTGTGTAGCATTGATAGAACCAAATGCAGGATCGTCATCAACTTCAATACTAAAACGATTCATGTTTCCAGAGCATATTGCAGAAACCCTAAAAGTAGGTGTTGCATCATCATATTTTATATTATTAAAACAAATTTGCTCATTACCACCATAGTCGTAAAATTTGGCATATGCAGGAACTGAAGGCGACTGAATATTAACAGTATAATCTTCGCATTCGCCAAGATCAATAACCCCACAAGAGTATGGATAATAGCTGTTACTGATTCTAATTCTCAACCTTGCTGAACCAATTGTCGCATCTTCAGGAGGTACTACACTTGCTGTATAAGTTGGTCCTGCACCAGATGAAGTGGTCATTGTAATTTGTTCATTAGAATCCCAGAAATCACCATCTTGATTCCAATCAACCCAAACTGCTCCTCTGTCTGAAGATAGTCCTGAAGCCAATGTAATTGTTAAAGTATAGGATGTTCCTTTATATAATGTTGTTGAAACTGCTGAATAATCGGTATAACCATCACCAGCATCACATGCTGATGCTTGATCAATAGTATTTAATTGCACTCTGCTAATATAGGCTGAACCTGCACAAGTTGTTGTTGTAGTTGCAGAACAATAAGGGTTTGTAGCAGCAATAATTGGTCGGTTGTTTGCAGCAGGATTCCCTGTTGGTGATTTTGTAGTCCCAATTGTGATTGCAGTACACTCACCATCAATTACTTCACCAATTGCGGCAGTTGATTTTACATCATAAGTAAGCCAAAAGTAATTAGTGCCTATTTGAAGTTCCTGAACATCTCCATCAATATTAAAGGAAGTTGTGGTTGGTGTAATTATAGTTGGACCAAATTTATTGGAAGTTGAAAATGTACTACTTGTTCCTGTATAATATATTTTGGCATTTTCGATATTATCAGAAACAGGTGCAGTTGAGCCATTGGCATTTACAGTAAATCCTGTAACTTCTAATGGATTACTTGTTCCACCTCCTGCAACAACGTCAATTCTAATTACCTGATTATCTTCTGTATTCTGACTAACATTTCCAGTTACTTGAACTACGTTAGAAGATGTATAAGTCATATCCTGAATTGTTCGTGTACCTGCGGGTGATTGCAATGCCACAGGATATGTTGTACTTGCAACATCAATTTTATTAATTCCAATACTTGCATCAACTGTATGAGTTCCATCGGCTACTGCTGTTGAAGCAATATCATAGCAAATCCAAACATAAGTTGTTCCATTTGGTAAATCATAAGCCAAACCAGAGAAAGTTGCAACTCCACCTGAAAAACTAACTGATGAACCTAATTGGTTTGTGGTTGCAAAAGTTGTTGTTGTTGTTCTATATAATTTTACTCCACTACTTGCTATGTCTGCTACATCATTCCCTACAAAATTTAATTCAATAGAATTAAGATTTAGCGTTCCTGTAGTACCTGTTACTGGAAAGTCAATTCTTAGAATTTCATTGTTAGTACTGTTTGAACCTAAAACTGCTGTTGAAGCTTGATTATATACAATTGCACCAAGTGTTTTGGGGTTTGTGGTAGTTGCGTTTCCTGTTAATTCGGTTAAATGGAAACATGTACCTGAAGCATTATATTCATAAATAGCGTAATAATAAGTTGTATTGGCAGTTAATCCAGTTATTGGAATATTTCCTGAAGCTACAGAAGCACCATTAGCAACTCCTTTGTAAACAACCCAGTTACCAGTTCCAATTTCATCTCCTGCTCCAAATGCTCCAGCAGTATATGTTGTTCCACTTACTGGGTCTGCATCTACTGCTCCTCCTGCTCTTGCTACGACCAAAACACCACCATCGCCGTTTCCACGTGTAAATGTAATATTCATTGATGTAGCTGCTAATGTATTTGAACTGAATGAAGTGGCTTGTGTTCCAGGTGCAGTGCATGATGGAACATATGTTAAAGAAATATTATCAACAGCTGGATTAGCGTAAGGACTGGCAGCATCAGTTTTATACGTAAAAACCAATCTAACAGTTGTTCCTGCAAGTGCTGTTAAATCAATCTGAGTCATTGGAGTAAAATTTGCAAGAGCTGGAGTAGTGTAAGCAATTTTTTGAGTATAACCAGCACCAGGTATTGTCCCTGAAACAGGAGTATTTGCAGTAGTTGTTGTATAAATGTAAAAGTAATCATACGTATTATCTATAATCGGCATTTTTAGATAGTAATTAAGATAAACCTGTGTTGCTCCAGCAGGAATAACCACATCTCTGTAGAAGTGTTTTACTACAGCAACAGTAGAACCAACATACGTTGCAGAACTTGAACCAACAAAAGCAGCTTTCGTTCCACCTTGTGCCCCAGCAGGTGTACCAACGAACCAAGCAATTGAAGTTGTATTAACAGCTGTCCATCCATTTGCAGCTAGAGTTGATGTTGCATTTTCAAAACCACCTTCAACGGTAGGATCTATTAAAGTTGTTTGCCCATATCCAAATTCATAAATAAACAACCCCATTATTAATAATAAAATCTTAATAATATTTGAAGATTTTTTTTCTAGAACAGTGGGTATATATTGATATACTAGTTTTTTCATAGTATTAAGTTTGCAATTTTATAAATCATTATTATTTAAATTTTCACAGGTCTTAAAACTTAAGCCCAAAGCTAACAGATAAGTATCAGAACTAAAGTCGGGCAATAATTTAAGTTCATGTTTTACTACATCAATTTCAAGTCCCATCATTTCCATAGGAATTACACCCAGTAAAGGTGTTCTGTTGTCGGGTAATTCAATACATTCAACTACACATGAGCGTCCTTTTATTGTAATTTTTGCATCCTGATAAATATTGGTTACATAGTCGCCAGTTGCAGTATTAACCACAATTTTTCTACTAACTTTAAGTCCTAAAGTTTCAATTACGTTTTTTGGCAAGCATAATGTAGTAGCACCTGTATCAACTAATACTTTATCAACTATCACTTTTCTGATTTTTTCAGCAATTAAAAAATTATTGTCAAACAGATTTTCATCGGAATGATTTGTTATTTCAATATCTATAGTTACTTTACCCATATTATAAATCATTGGTGCTTAATTTTTTCCCTGCTACAATTTCAGTATCACCATGTACTTCAAGTTTTTTGTTAGTAGAGCTTTTATAATAAAACCAAACATCTGTACCGTCAATAATTACATTATAAAAATCGAAATGTTCTGGATAAACTGTAGTCCCATCAGCTTTAACATTGCATTTTTGTGTTGCTACTCCATTAAACAGTACTGTACCCTCGCGGTATTCAAAAAGTCCGGTTGAATTGCTGTTGTTGAACCAGTCTCCTGCAATAGAAATATTATGATTAGCAGTAGTAATATCAAGTGTTCCGGCAGTAAGAATTAAGTCATTTGCAAGAGTCAATGTACTCTGCAATAATAAATCTCCGCCAGTTTTATTCATTACCACATCATAAAAAGAGCCTGTACCGCAAAAAATATTCTGGTCGGCATTACCAACAAACAGTACCTGACCTTGTTGATATGTGAATGTTCCACCAGTATTTATCCAATCGCCACCATTATATATATAAATATCATAACTTGAACCAGACACCTCTAATTCGCCTTTAGTAATTCTCACATCATTATTAACATAAAGGTCGTTGGCTAGAATTACATCGTCAGCATCATCGGTTTTATTAACAGTAAAGTTGTACAAATAATTGCTGTTGCCTCCTGTTGTAATAGTTTGAGTTCCATTAGTTCCATAACACTCTAAAGTTCCAGTTCCACAAGTGAAAGACGTATTTGCAAAAGTAACGTTGCCTCCAACTTGAATTTTAAAGCTATTACAATCAAAATCGCTGGTTGTGGAAGAGGTTGTAAAGGTTCCTGCAATTTCGATAGCTGCATTTAGCTCTACATTACCTGCGGTTTTGTTAATTAATAAATTTCCGAAGTTAGATATTCCAAGCATATTTCCATTCATTGATGGAGTTGCTAAACCATCTGTTCCATCGCTACGTAAAGTAACGGTTGAATTATCGGCAGCAGCAAGTGTTCCATAATTATAATAATTACCCCAAATATCAAGATTATATGTATTATCAATTGTAAGTGTTGAGCCAGGATTAATAGTTATGGATTTACATTCAGCTCCGGCAGCATCAATATCTGGTTGAAATGATGAGGACGGAGAAATATAAACATCAATATCTTCGGTAGGTATTGCACAACCACCCCAATTATCTGCATCGAACCAGTCGGTGCTTGCAGCTCCACCAGTCCAAGTTAAAGAAGATGGTGACGCTGATGTACTGATTGGGCTTGTTCCACCAGCACCATTTGAATAGGTAATACTAAAACCTGAAGTACTATTTGAATAATTGCTTATTCCTAATAGGAACACTTCATTAGTTGCGACGTTTATTGGAGTTTCAAATGCATCATCATAATCACAGTCGTATCCAGAGGGTGTTAAGCCTCCTGTATATAAACCAGTTACACCTAAATAGCTATAGTTACATTGCACAGGGGCAGGGTTTCCATCAGCGAAATCAGCACAAGTGGTAGCAGTAGAGCCATCTGCATTTTTCATTTTCCAAATTGCGAAATCATAGTCTGTTTCTTCACAATCCCAAGAACTTGTCCAGCTATCCCATGTAACAGTGAGGTCATTAGGCTCAATAATAAACCCAAGGTCAAAAGTTCCATCTTGAATTGTAATCTCGTACCAAACAATACCTCTTTCCCCAGAAGTAAGACAGTTTATAGAGCTGCCAAAATCACAATAATTACCTATACCTTGATAGCCAGGATTTCCAACATTTAAGCTATTAGAACATGCCGGGATTGGTGTGGGACAGTCTTGTCCAAAAGAATATGGAAAAGCAGTTGAAACTGTATTGTCAACAACCATAATTGAAAAAGTCCCGACTAAACTTGCAGTTCCATCAACTCTTATGAAATAAGTTGCTCCAGAAGTTAGCCCTGTTGCAATAATTTCAGAATTATTATATACATTTGAACCACAAGTTGGTTGATTGTCGTTACACGAAACTGCTGTTAAAGAATTGCATGTACCTGAGTATAATGCTATTTGTGTGTTTGTAAGGCTGATTAAACCAGTTCGTATTTTAACTTGAGTAGAAGGAGCTACAAAAGAATACCAAACTGTATTCATTGTTCCTGAAGTCCAACATGAAGGAGTTGAGGGTTCCCCAAAACTCCCTGAACATGAATTATCACCTCCAACCATTGTTCCCATGACCAATGTCGTAGCACTGCAAGGCAAATCATTTGTTTGTCCTGAACCTGAACTTGTTATACTAATATCAAAAGGAGTATTCATAGAACCCGAAGCATCAGAATCAATAATAATATAATATGTTCCAGTAGATGGAATATTAATGGAGCCATTACAAGTGTATGCACCATAAAATGTACCTAGGCAAGTTGCTCCTGCAATACCCGGACAATCTTTATAAACAGAAAAACCTGCATAAGCATTTGTATTAGCTAAAGTAACTGAAATACACTCTGCACTTGCTGCAACATATTCATAAACATAATCTTCTCCTGATAAATATGAAGAAGAACATGCTCCAGTACTTGCACTTGTGTAGTCATTCCCTGAGCAAGCTGTAGATTTACCAGTAGCAGAATATGGTAATGAAGCAATTACTGTTGGATTCGTACAATCATATCCTGTGGTTGAACCAGAAGGAGCAGTAATAGTAAGAGTATATGCGTTGCTTATTGGAGTTGACCATGAATCAATCAATAAATAATAGGTTGAACCTGATGTTACAGCAGCACAAAAGCTTTTATTTCCAGAACTGCTTTGGGAGTAATTTACACAAGAGCCGCCTTGTTGATTAAGAGGACATCCCTCATATAATACTAAATTTGTCCAAGTTCCTGCAGAAGTAAGTGTAACAGTAATATTACCTGTAACAGCAGGAGTAAATATGTAAACATTATCATAACCTGTATAGTAATTACTACTTCCGCATACTAAAGAATTTGAGCTTGTGATATGGTTTGTAGCCACAGCATTTGTATTACTTGCTGTTGGTCCATACCCTGCATCAATACTAATATTGAAAACATCAACACCAGCAGAACCAAGTCCTGTAGGACAAGTTGGAACAGATACAGGAGGTGTAATAGTTAAAGTATAAGCTGCACATGTTGTTTGCGGAGTACGAGTATCAACAATAAGGTAATATGTTCCAGCTGAAACAAAATTATAAGTTCCGTTTGCAATACTAGTAAGTCCACTTTCAACAGATGTAAGACAACTAGCATCGGTTGTACAATTTCCATTACTTTTCAAGAACCAACCAATATAATCTTCTGTTGTAGCAGTAACATCTATTGTATAAATACCAGTAGTTACAATATTTAACTGATAAATTTGGTCGTGACCTCCTCCATAAACACCACCGCATTGGTTTCCATAATTATTTATAGTTAAACATGTTGATGTAGAGTTTGAGTATGGATAAGTAGTTACAACAATAGGAGTAGCACAAGTAACACCAGGAGGAGAGTATTTTTTATATGCTAAAGTAGATGTTTCAACTACGGTAGTCATACACCAGTCATACCATGGAGAACCTAAATAAGCAGTTGTTAAAACTCTATAAGTACCACTTGTAGGGCAAGTCCACTCCAAATAAGCTCCATTCCAAGGGTCTGAGCAATCATCATCACTATATCCACCAGTACCAACATAGGTATCAGTATTATCAACAATAGAAATTTCAGTATCAAAACCATTAACACCTCCATCTCCTGTACAATAAGAGAAATAATAAATATCACCAGCAGTTGCATTAAATTGCAAGTAATCTCCACCATAAATACCACTGTATGTTTGCCAAGCTGTTGTTGGTGTTATTGTACCAACATTTATTCCTCCTTCGCATTGAGAAAAAAGGTTCTGGTTGCCAAGCAACAAGATTATTATAATTAAATATTTCGAGAAACTATTCATAATTATTTATTTTTCTGTACGTTGACTTTTTTGACTTGTTTAATTTGTTCAGGATTCTGAACTGAAGTAACCATTTCCGGATTACTTTTTACCCATTCTGTTTTTTGTGTTTTGTAATTCTCAGTGTCGGCTGATTCATTTCCTGTGTATGTTTTTTGAGGGTAATCGATAGTTTTGATATCATTATCAGCATTATCTTTTGGAATAGAAACACGAGTTGGATTTATTTCTCTGTTAAATTCTGAATCATTTTTTTTTGAAATTATTGATTCACTTGCTGGTTTGCAACGGATAGCTTCGTCGGATAAGGTTGAGTTTGAGTTAACAGATTTATTCTGCTCAATTTGTTTCATGTCAGGATATTTTGTTTCAACAAGTTTTTTATATTTTTCTGGATAACGATTAATCCATTCACGTTTAGATTTTTCCCAATTTTCTTTATCCTGTACAGGGTTTCCTCTATCAACGAATTCAGGGAAAAAAAGATTTTGTTTAAACCATTTTTCTACTTCTCTATCATACTTAGCTTGATCAGCTCCTTGATTACCAGTATTAATGTACATTGGAAAAGCAGGATGTTCTATTGCGTATTTTATTTTTGCATTCTGAAATACATCATTGTCATACTCTTTATTTCCCGAATCAATGTATTTTGGATAATTTGGGTCTGTTCTTCCAAGCTTAATATCTTGTGCAAAACTGTCAATAATTACACTCAGCAACATTATAAGAATTAAATATTTCATAAAAATACGATAAGGTTTAAAATCATAATTAATACCACTAAATAAAGATTTTACGATATAACATTTATAAAGATACTAGTTAAGTCAAACTTATATCAAATAATATTATAGTTTAATCACATGTATTTAGTTAGTCGTCAAAATCTATCAATCCGAATCTATGATAAATATCAGTTAAAAATAAGTTAAAAATTTGTTAGTAAACAAAAAACTATATAGTTTTTTGTTTACTAATTGTTATTTAGAATAATTATAACATATCTGCTAAAGACATAATACGGCAGATTAAAATAACATTATTTTTGCAATTATAGCATTGTATTTTAGAGCGTTATTGATTGCATTTATTGAAATAATATTTCAACTAATTATTGTATATATTTTTTTAAATTACAATTTGATTAACTTTTGTGCTTAAAATAAAATATTAAAACCAATATCAAAAAAAGCAATAGAGTGCTTAAATGTAGTAACTTTAGTATGCAAAATTAAATCCCAGATACTTAAATATTTGCAATACAAATAGTTTTCAATTGATTGTTATTTTTTCGCAGTAGAATTGAATGATGAATATTTTGAAATAAAGAGTTTTTGCTATCAAACAGTGTTTGTTTAAATCCTTTTCATTAGGCTTGTTAAATAATTTCTTTTAAGTTTAGTTCAAATCCAAGCAACACATCTTCTCCCCTTAAAACTTGTTCAAATGACTGCTGAATTATATCACTTTTAGGTTTATAGATATAACTGGTTTTATTTTCAAAATCAATTAGCCAAGCCAATCGGCAACCATTATTGAGCCATTCTTGCATTTTTTGTTTTTGCTGTTTTAAGGAATCTGTTTTTGAGCGAACTTCAATTACAAAATCAGGGCAAATATGTGCAAAACGCTCTTTATCTTCTTGAGGCACTATATCCCATCTATTTTTAGAAATCCATGCAACATCAGGAGCAAATACAGAATTATCGGGCAGAGTAAAACCAGCACTTGAATCAAATATATAACCTGATTTTTTATTTTCATTCCAAATCCATAATCGACCTGTAATTGAAATATGATAATTACCTGTTAATGCTCCAGTTGGTGACATAATACAAATATTTTGATTTTTATCTCTTTCAAATTTTAATTCCTTATTCAGATTACAAATTTGAAAAAATTGTTCTTCAGTAAGGTTCGAATTGTCTGTTTTTATTTTAATAGTTTCTGAATTCATAATTATTGAAATTAAGTTGTTAAAAATTCAGTTAAATTAAGTTCAAATCCAAGCAACACATCTTCTCCTCTTAAAGCTTGTTCAAATGACTGCTGAATTACTTCACTTTTAGGTTTATAAATATAAACAGTTTTGTTTTCAAAATCAATTAGCCAAGCCAAACGACATCCGTTTTGTAGCCATTCGTTCATTTTTTCCTTGATAGTATTCAAGCTATCAGATTCTGATAAAAGTTCAATTATAAAATCGGGACAAATATGTGGAAATCGTTTTCTGTCTTCGATAGATAATCCCACCCATCTTTCTTTTGCAATCCAAGCAGAATCAGGCGAACGCATTGCTCCATTTGGCAAATTAAAACCTGTGCTAGAATCAAATACATAACCAGTTTTATTAATTTTATTCCATATTCCCAATTGAACAATAATTTCAGAATTGCGGTTTCCTGTTATTCCTCCTGTAGGTGTCATAATATAAATTTGATTATTTGAATCCATTTCAAATTTTAATTCTTTATTTTGAGAACAAAAATTAAAAAATTCTTCCTCAGTTAAGTTTAAAGCATCTGCTTTTAATGTGATATTTTCCAAATACATTTTTATTACAAATTTATTAGTTTATAATAGCTCATTTAAATTAAGCTCAAATCCTTGCAACACCTCTTCGCCACTTAGAATTTGCTCAAAATTTTGCTGTATTACTTCTCTTTTTGGTTTATATATATAAGAGGTTTTGCTTTCAAAATCAATAAGCCAAGCCAATCGGCAACCGTTATTGAGCCATTCTTGCATTTTTTCTTTTGTTGTTTTTAAACTATCAGATTCTGATAAAAGTTCAATTATAAAATCGGGACAAATATGTGGAAATCGTTTACGCTCTTCTAAAGTTAGTGCTTCTAATTTTTCTTTACTTATCCAAGCAGCATCAGGTGAACGCATTGCTCCGTTGGGTAAATTAAACCCTGTACTTGAATCTGACACATAGCCAGATTTTGTACAATTGTTCCAGTTTCTTAATTGAGCTATTATTTCTGCATTTCGCATTCCTGTTTCAAATCCTGTTGGCGACATAATATAAATTTGCTTATTTGAATCCATTTCAAATTTTAATTCTTTATTTTGAGAACAAAAATTAAAAAATTCTTCCTCTGTTAAATTTAAAGCATCTGCTTTTAATGTGATTGTCTCTGAAAACATTTTATATAATTTATTTAAAATTCAAATTTTAAACAAGATACAACTTTTAAGAAAAATTTGCAAAAAAAATATTAAGACTATAGACCCGAAGCCAAAACATTTGCAATATGAATAGTTTTCAAAGGAATGTTATTTTTATCAATGTATGATTGAATATTCATCAGGCAAGATGAATCAACTGATGTAATATACTCTGCACCTGTATTTAATGCATTTTGTACCTTTTGTTCGACCATAGCCGATGAAATTGAGGGAAATTTGACAGAAAAAGTACCACCAAAACCACAACAAACTTCATTGTCGGCAAGTTCGACGATTTCAAGGCCTTTAACATTTCGTAGTAGAATGCGTGGTTCGTCTTTAAGTTTATAATCACGAAGTGACGCACATGAATCGTGAATAGTAACTTTGTGAGGAAAATATGAGCCTAATTGAGTAACTTTTAAGTTGTTTACTAAAAAATCGGTAAGCTCAAACATATTGTTTTTTAAACGTGTATATTGGTTGTAAAGAATTGTTCCTTCAAACAAATCGTGATAGTTATTTTTTACAAATGCTGAACAAGAACAACCAGCACAAACAATAGGATTATTTCCTGAAAAATCGTTCATGAATTTTTTAGCAACATCACGAGCCTCGTCCCAGAAACCACTATTGAATGCTACTTGTCCGCAACAAGTTTGGTTTTTATTGTATTTAACATCAACTCCAGCCTTTTTAAGCACTTTAGCCATTGAATGACCTGTTTCGGGATATAACTGATCTACAAAGCACGGGATAAATAGTTCAACAACCATCGTTAATTTTTTTACAAACCTAATTCAAATTTTAATTTATTCAAATATGTTTTTTTATTGCCACGAAGGCTCAAAGACACAAAGTTTTTTTTAATCCTGCCGCAAAGGCAATGACGCAATGTTTTTTTAATCCTACAGCTAAGAAGCTTGGACGCTAAAGTTTTATTTTTAATACTTGCTAGATTTATTATTCCAACTTAGGGAAATAAAAAAAGCCACTCGAATTGAGTGGCTTTTTTTATAAAATTATAAAAAAATTATAATTGCTGAACTTTAATACTTATTACGATTGACTGATCTTGAGCATTTGTAAAAGAAGAAGGCATTTTCACTAAACCTTTTTTACCACCTACTTCAAAAGCTAGAACAGCAACATAAGTTGTATTTAAGCCTTTAATGTCATCAGAAGTAATACTAGAGGGCATAGCAGCTAATAAATCATTTTCATTTGCAATAGCATCAAACTGTGCAGCAGTTAATGTAGTTGTTGCAAGTTTTGCACCTGTACTCCATCCAGATGGTTTTTGACTGAAACTTAAAGTCGAACCAGAACAAACAAAGTCAGCTCCACTTCCACCACCACTAATAAATCCAAAAGTTGCAGCAGAAGATCCAGTTGCATCATGTCTAAAAGTAGTACCTGTTAAGGCAACAATAAATTGATCACCTGAAGTAGTTGCTAAATAAGCAGAAACTAATGTTTTATTTAGATAAGAATTAATTGGATTTGCTGTTACAGGCTCATCCATAGTAATTGATTGATTTGCAGTATTTTTTCCATCTTTATCATCAGTAACAGTAAACGTAATACTGATTACATCACCATCATTAATACCCGCAGTAGGAACTACATATTCATAATCATAAGTTTTGCTTGTTCCAGTAAGAGTTTCAGAAACAACATTTGTTCCTGTATTTCCAAAATTTGGTTCAATTTTTAAAGTAGCAAGTTTTTCATTTGAACCCATAGTAACTGTATATTTTACAGTATCGCCTTTCCAAGCAGTACTTGTATAACCTGATTTTAAAGAAACTGTAATTGTTGGAACATCAGGAGTTTCTTCATCTTTTTTACAACCTACAAAAGTTACAGCTGCAACTAATAAAAACGCAAATAATACACTAATTTTTTTCATAAATATTCAATTTTTGGTTAATAATTTAATTTTGTACAAATATATATCAATTAATTTTATTTAAGCAATAGAATGATTAAATAGTTTAATTTTATTTAGAATCATTCTTAATTTCGGCTGATTCTGGTACTAAAATATCGCCATTCAATTTTAATATAGTTGTTGGATTAACTGGGTCGTTAGTTATAACAGTTACAGTTTTATGTTGTTTTCCTTTTTTACCTCTAGAATTAAACTTTACATCAAATTTGCTTTCTTCACCAGGTTTAATAACATCCTTTTGAGGTGCAATTGCAGTACAACCACACGAAGCTTTTGTTCTACGAATCATTAAATCAGTTTTTCCTTCGTTTTTAAAATTAAATGTAAAATCTACAACATCATTCTGTTTAATAGTTCCAAAATCATATTCAGTTTTTTCAAAAACAATTTTTGGGGCATTTGCTTTTTGTTCATCGGTAAGGTTTTCAAAATTTTCTTGAATATCTGCACTTACAGAGATTTTATTATTTGGTTGATTATTTCCATCTATAACAAAACCTATTCTATCGGTATTAAATCCCCATTCGCCCTTTTTCACAGCATCATAAGTAACAGAAATAAGTGCTTTGCCATTTGGTTGAATTACATCAGGCTCAATAGAAATTTTTAAATGAGGTGGAACATTTTCAAATGTTATTTTTACAGGTTTTTCGGTTGGATTAAGAACTCCCATAGTATCTGTTTTAATCTCAGTACTATATAATTTTGAAAAAGCTATATGATTTGATCTGATTTTTAAATCACCAATTTTTTGGGGATAATAATCTTCAACTTTTTTAACTTTAGGAATTACCTCGCCTGAAATCGTTAAAACTTTTGTAGGAACATCTGCATTTGAAGTAACTGTTATTGTTTTATTAAAATTACCAGGTCTGCCTTCAGGATTATAAATTGCTTTTATAACATTTTTAGCTCCAGGTGCAATTGGTTCTTTTGGCCATTCTGGCGTTGTGCAACCGCATGATGCTTTAACATTTGAAATTATTAATGGTTCACTTCCTGTATTTGTAAATTCAAATGCGTAGGTTACAGAGCCATTTGCTTCATTTATTTTTCCAAAGTTATGGTTTTCTGTTGCATACGAAACTGAAGCAGATTTTTGTTGAGCTTTAGTATTTATATTTAAGCAAGTTAAAATTACAAGAAACGATAATAAAGTTTTCATTTTCAAAATATTTAAATTAAACATGTATAAATGAAAAAGAAATAAAAAATTAATTTTATTTCTCACTCATATTCATTTTAATATATTTATTATTTTTTTGGTTCTGGGTTAGCTGGCATCTCTGCTGGTGCTGGAATTACTTCTCCTTTGATTGTTAAAACAACAGATGGTTGGTCTGCATTAGAAGTAACAGTAATAGTTTTTGTAAATTTACCAGGTCTGTTTTTTGGATTATAAGTAGCCTGAACATCTCCTTTACCTTTTGGAGCGATTGGCTCTTTTGACCAATTTGGAGTAGTACATCCACATGAAGCTTTAACATTTGAAAGAGTTAAAGGATCTGTACCATCATTAGTAAAGTCAAATTTAAAAGTAATAGGTCCATCATTTTCATTAACTTTTCCAAAATCATGCTCCAAATTCTTAAAGTTAATTTTAGCTTTACTTACAGGAGCAGGAGTTGAATTTTGAGCTTTTAGGTTCAATGTAAATAAAAAACTAATAATCGCAATTGTAAAAAATGTTGTTTTCATAAATTCTACCTTTAATTTTTATACTAATTTTTAAATAATTAATTGATTGTTAAACAAATTTAGAACAAATTATTACCATAAAAAACCTAATAAAAGTTAATAATATATTTATTAATCTGAATTTGTGTGAATTAACTAACAATTAAGCATGAGTTAATTTTTGTTAATTTGTGCCTCATAACAAATTTCAAATTACATTTCGACAAGCTCAATACATTGCAATTATCTAATATCCAAAATGTTTTGTTTTGTTTTTTTTGAGAATTGGAATTTATTTGAAATTTGTTTTTTACTTCGACTCCGCTCAGCACAAGTGCTTTTTGGAGTTTTCTTACCAAGTGTTTATGTGTTATTGTGTTTAAGTGTTTTTGAAAATGTTTTGTGATTTTTTTTCTTAAAAACAGAATATTATCTTTAAAAAAAATATTTATGAGAAACAAATATATAATTTCACTAATACTAAGCTTATTATGTCTTAGTTCGTTTATTTCAAATTCGCAAGTATTAAATTTTTCAGAATTAGATAAATACATTAACAAATCTCTTGAAGAGTGGGAATTACCAGGTTTAGCAATTGCAATAGTAAAAGACGATTCAGTAGTTTATATTAAAGGCTTTGGTGTAAAAGAAGTAAATAAACCAGAAAAGGTTGATGATAACACTTTGTTTGGAATTGCCTCATTAACAAAGGCTTTCACAAGTTGTGCAATAGGACTCCTAAAAGACGAAAAATTATTAACGTTTGACGATAAGGTAAGAAAGCATTTACCATATTTTGAACTTTACAATTCTTATGTTTCTAGCGAAATGACTATTAGAGATTTATTGTGTCATCGTTCAGGATTAAAAACTTTTAGTGGCGATTTATTATGGTATTCGACCAGCTACAACAGAAAAGATGTTATTACAAGAGCCAGATTTTTAAAACCTGAATTTGGTTTCAGAACAGACTTTGGGTATTCTAACATATTGTTTTTAACTGCTGGCGAAATAATTCCCATAGTTACAAACAAATCATGGGACGATTTCTTAAAATTAAGAATTTTTGAGCCATTAAAAATGACAAACACAAATACTTCGATTATATCTAATAAAGGCAAAACAAATGTTGCAACACCTCATGTCAAAAAAGATGGAAAAGTAATTACTCTCAAATATATTAACTGGGACAATATTGCTCCTGCCGGTGCAGTAAATTCAAACGTTAATGATATGTCGAAATGGATTAAATTTTTACTTAA
>MEND01000212.1:15439-23668 GCA_001768975.1 Bacteroidetes bacterium GWA2_31_9
ATTTGAATCGCATACTCCAATGCCATTAGGACCTTCTGATAAATATTTATTTCCTGATATGCATTTTCACAGCTATGCTCTTGGATGGGATGTTTTCGATTATCATGGAAAAAAAATTGTGAATCATAGTGGTGGACTTGATGGAATGATTTCACATATATGTTTAGTTCCAGAAGAAAAACTAGGATTTGTTATTTTAACAAACAGTATTAATTACCTTCCAGATGCATTGATGTATAAAATATTAGATGATTATTTTAAAACTCCAGAAAAAGACTGGAGTAAATTATATTTGAGTTTCTTTGAAAACAACGAAAAAAGGAAAGCAATAAGTAAAGCTGATGCAGAAAAAGCTAGAAACAAAAACTCAAAACCTACATTAAATTTAGAAAATTATGTTGGAACATATTCAAGTGAGCTATATGGAGATGCAACAGTAACATTAAATAATGGAACTTTAAATTTAAAATTTGAGCCAGCTCCAGATTTTAATTCCGATTTAAAACATTGGGAATATGATACTTTTACAATTTATTTTGAACAATATCCATCATTACCAGAAGGAACTGCTCATTTTTTAATCAATGCTGAATCGAAAGTTACAGAATTACAAGTTGATGTTCCAAATCCGGATTTTGATTTTACTGAATTGAAATTTTTAAAAGTGAAATAGTTTGATTTATCTTGAATTAAGAAAAAGGGCTAAAGCCCTAATATTATACAATTTAAATATTCCACGACCTAAAGGTCGTGAATATTAAATTACACAAATATTTATACAAAAATGAATGAGGTTATCATTATTTTATACGTTAAAGACCAGAAATTAAGCAGAGACTTTTATTCTAATATTTTAAACTCTGAGCCAATTCTTGATGTTCCCGGAATGACAGAATTTAAAATCAATGATTTTACAAAATTGGGAATAATGCCAGAAGTAGGAATTTCCAAAATATTGAAGGATAAAACGCCAAATCCATCAACTGGTAATGGAATTCCACGATGCGAAATTTATTTGATTTTAGAAAATCCTGATTTATATATAAAACGATGCGTAGATGCTGGAGGAAAGCTTGTTAGTGAATTATCCCCACGCAATTGGGGCGATAAAGTGGGCTACGTTTCTGATTTAGATGGTCATATTTTGGCTTTTGCTGATAAAATTTAGATTTAAAACATATTAAACAGTAAAATTGACACTACTAACCGACTAAATTCTTGTTAATCCTCTACGAGGAAAAATTGAATTTCTATTATGTTGTTTTATTGTCATTTAAGCTCTACGAGCTATTCACCGTAGGTGATTTATGTCAATAAAATAAAAACTACCCCAAAATCCCAAATTACCTCGTAGAGGTTTAACTATTAAATAGTTCCAAGAAAATTAAAATTTTAGTCGGTTAGTAGTGTAAAATTTAATTCACTATTTTTTATAAACAAGTACATATTTTTCAGGGTTTTCGAGAGACTCTATCTCAATATCACAATCAAGTAATTTCCAGCAAATTTGAGTTGGAGATATTATTTCAAAATTGTAAATTTCATAGACATTAGCCTTTTTGAATTCCGGATATTTTTCAAATGGCACAAAATACTCTTTTCCTTCAATTAAAATATAAAAGCCTAAATTTGTTATTGAAGTAACAGTATTATTGGTTAAAGTGCTGCTTCCAATTTTTGATGATTTCATCTTTTCTGTTCTCAATTATATTTTGAATTTCGGTTAATTCTTTTGGTAATAAATTATAATAGTCTGCAAGAGAAACTATTGGTTCAATCCAAAATTTAGCAGTTCCATCCGATGTTGAAATATGAACATGCATTCTTAATTCTTCTCTACTATTAAAAAAGAACCGATATTTCCCAATAATAAAAATTGTTGGCATTTAACTACAATTTTGTTTTGAAACTTTATTATAAAGGTACAAAAAAACTACATTGTAACAAAGAATTTAATAAGTTAATACAAAGATTTCTAGATTTTTCAAATTGAATAGTATTATAATGGCATATTACCATGTTTTCTTTGAGGCATTGCAATTCGCTTATTCTTTAAAGAATCTAATGCTTGAATTATTTTATAACGAGTTTGACGAGGATAAATAATTTCGTCAACATAACCAATTTCGGCTGCTTTGTATGGATTTGCAAAATTATCATTGTACTCATCAATTGCTTTTGCTCTTTCTTCCTCGCTTTTTCCTCTGTGAAGAATATTTACAGCTCCACCAGCTCCCATTACAGCGATTTCCGCAGTTGGATAAGCAAAATTAATATCTGCTCCAATGTGCTTGCTCGACATTACATCATAAGCACCACCATAAGCTTTACGAGTAATCAATGTAATTTTTGGAACACTTGCTGCACTGAATGCATAAAGTAATTTAGCTCCATGTTTAATAATTCCCCCAAATTCCTGAGTTGTTCCTGGCAAAAATCCTGGAACATCAACCAAAGTAATTAATGGAATATTAAAAGAATCGCAAAAACGAACAAATCTTGCAGCTTTTACTGAAGAATCAATATCTAAAACTCCTGCTAAAAATGCTGGTTGATTTGCCACATAACCAACAGGGCGACCACCCATTCGAGCAAAACCTACTACAATATTCTTAGCATAATGTGGTTGAACTTCTAAAAAGTCGTTATCGTCAGAAATAGTAGTTATTAAATCTTTTATATCATAAGGTTTGTTAGAATCAACTGGAATAAGTGTATCAAGATTTTCATCTTCACGATGAACATCATCAGCACAATTTCTAACGGGTGGGTCATCCATATTGTTCGATGGTAAAAATCCAATAAGTTCGCGAATCATCATTAGAGTATGAGCATCATCGTTTCCTATAAAATGAGCAACACCGCTTTTTGAGTTGTGTGTCATTGCCCCGCCAAGTTCTTCTTTAGTAACATCTTCGTGAGTTACAGCTTTGATTACATCAGGTCCAGTAACAAACATATAGCTTGTTTCTTTAACCATAAAAATAAAATCGGTTAATGCAGGAGAGTAAACAGCACCACCTGCACAGGGTCCTAAAATTGCAGAAATTTGTGGAACAACTCCAGATGCCGCAACATTCAAATGAAATAAATCGGCATAACCTGCAAGGCTTTCAACTCCTTCTTGAATTCTTGCACCACCCGAATCGTTCAATCCAATAACAGGAGCACCCATTTTCATTGCTAACTTCATTACTTTTTGAATTTTATCGGCATTTGTACGGCTAAGTGAACCGCCATAAACTGTAAAATCCTGAGCAAAAACATAAACTAATCGTCCATCTATTTTTCCATATCCAGAGACAACACCATCGCCAAGAAATTTTTCTAAATCGGCACCTAAATCTTTTGCTCTGTGAGTAACAAATTTGTCAAATTCAACAAAAGTATCTTTGTCGAGAAGTACTTCAACTCTTTCTCGGGCTGAAAGTTTTCCTGATTTATGTTGTTTTTCGATTCTATCTAATCCACCGCCTTGTTCGGCTTGTTTATTTAATTCATCAAATTTCTTATATTTTTGTTCTAAAGTTTTCATATTAATAATCGTTTGAGGTTTGCCTACTCCCAACACCTTCCAAAAGAAGGGGGAGGAAGTTTTTTTAAGTTTAAGTTAATATATTGCTTTTTTCTTTGTTTTATTCCTTTGTTTCTTCTAGTTCTACAAGTAATTGATTACCGTTAACTATATCGTTTTCTTTTACCAATACTTTTTTAATTGTTCCATTAATTGCTGATTTAAATTCGCTTTCCATTTTCATTGCTGAAATAATAAGTACAGTTTCGCCAACTTCAACTGCATCACCAACTGATTTGTTTATTTTAACTATTTTTCCAGGCATTGGTGCAATTATAGTATTGTGTCCATCTGTTGAGCCAGAATCTTTATTCTTTTTATAAATACTTAAAGCATCTTCTATTTCGACCTTAAAACTCTGACCGTATTTATAAATATTGAAAGTATTTAATCCGCTAGCTTTTACGGCTTCAATGTCCCACGAATTATTGTTATAAACAATAGAGTATGAGCCATTACCTGTTGTAATAATATCATATTCATAAATCTTATCATCAATTCTGATTTTGAATATATTTTCGTTCTTTGAAATTAATTCAACTTCGGCTTTACGCTTATTTATTATTGCATTTACTTTCATTAGTTTATTTTTTTTTGACAGGATTTACAAGATTTACAGGATGTACAAATTTAGATTTTTTGTATTTAGAGATTATACTGCGTAGCAACAATTTACCCTTTTTACCACATAGACACATAGTACACATAGATAAGAATCACATAGAACAAAGTAACTATTTAACAATTTAACCATGTAGCAATTTAACCATTTATAATTTACGACTACTAATCATTCTGCCATAGGTTTTCCAGTTATCTTTCACTACATTATTATCTTCCGAAATATCTCTATTTGCAGATAAATATTCCATAAAAGCAGAAATAATAGCCATATCTTCTAATTCAGGTTCCATTTGATTGAGTTCAAATAAGAAGTCATGATTTTTTTCGATAAAATGAGTATCATAAGTTCCGTTCACAAAATCGGGAGTTTCCATAATTCGTTTCATAAAGCCTATTGAGGTTTTAACTCCTGAAATTTTATATTCATCAAGAACTCTGTTCATTCTGTTAATTGCTTCAAGACGATTTTCGCCCCAAACAATTATTTTAGAAATCATAGGGTCATAATAAATAGGAATTTCGTAACCCGAATACACATATCCATCAGTTCTAACGCCAATTCCAAGAGGCTCAGTAATGTTTCTGATTTTTCCAGGGCAAGGCATAAAATTATTATTTGGATCCTCGGCATAAACTCTACATTCAATTGCGTGTCCACGCTGAGTAATTTGGTCTTGTGTGTAAGTCAATTTTAATCCATTAGCAACATTTATTTGCTCACGAACCAAGTCAACTCCAACAACTGCTTCGGTTATAGGATGCTCAACCTGAAGACGTGTATTCATTTCTAGAAAATAATAATTTCCTTTATCGTCAACCAAAAACTCAATAGTGCCTGCATTTTCGTAATTTACAGCTTTAGCTGCTTTAACTGCACTTTCGCCCATACGTTTTCTTAAATCGGCATTTACAATTACTGAAGGAGTTTCTTCAATAACTTTCTGATGACGTCTTTGAACTGAACATTCACGTTCACATAAATGGATTGTATTTCCGTGACTATCAGCCAACACCTGAAATTCGATATGATGAGGAGACTCAATATATCTTTCAATATAAATTGCATCGTCGCCAAAAGCAGTCATTGCTTCAGATTTAGCAGCACGAATAGCTTCTTTAACTTCAGAATTATTTTTAACCATTCTCATTCCTTTACCACCACCTCCGGCTGATGCTTTTACAATAACAGGAAGTCCTATTTCTTCAATAATTCTTAACGCTTCTGCTTCATCGGTTAATTTTTCTGTAGTTCCAGGAACAACAGGAACATTAGCGGCAATCATAGTTTTCCTGGCCGTAATTTTATCGCCCATTGTATTCATTGCATAAGCAGATGGTCCAATAAAAATAATTCCTTCTTGCTTACAACGCTCAGCAAATTCTGCTTTTTCGGATAAAAAACCATAACCAGGATGAATTGCATCGGCACTTGTACTTTTTGCTGCTTCAATTATCTTATCTATAACAAGATAGCTCTCATTTGATGGTGATGGTCCGATAAAATAAGCATCATCGGCATACATTACATGTTTTGAATTTCTATCAGCTTCTGAGTAAACAGCTACTGATTTTATGCCCATTTCACGGCATGTTCGCATTACTCTTAATGCTATTTCTCCTCTGTTTGCAATTAATATTTTCTTAATCATATATGTTCTTAATCATAAAAATTGCAAAACTATATGAAATGTTGTTAAGAAAAAAATTAATTAATTAACAATTGTCGTATATGATTAAATTTAAGAATATTAGACTGAAGTAGATGTTGAATTGTTTGAAGTTTAACTTCGTTGAGCTCGCAAGCTCGGTTGAAGTTTCAGGTTTAACTTCGTTGAGCTCGCAAGCTCGGTTGACGTTGCTACGCAATTCTCTAACCTTCTCTCTTTCTCACTTTCATTCTTTGCTGATGTGTTTATTCTTGTTACTTGGAGCTTGTATTTTGGGGCTTGTTGCTTTCTTAGAGTAATCATGTGTTTTATCAATCAAATTCAATTAAAGATAAACGCTTTTTTAAAACTTTTTTAGAATTTACTTTAAACAAATAAGCAAATAATAAACTGATAATTAAAGCATTTACAATATAAAAGCCTATAAGTGCGATATGTACCGATTCAAATCCGCTAGCTATTGTATTTAATATCAATTCCAAAATAATTATGATAAAGAAAAATAGAAAAAATGAATTTTGAAATACAGTATCAGGAATATACTTTACTGCTTTGTTAAGTTCGGAATATGCCTTTTGCTTTGTTTCAGAATCTTTTACACTTGATTCAATTACATTAATTAAGGAATTTATTGTCTTTGATGTATAACCTTCCATGTAGATAGTTTTGACAAAAATATAAATCTTTGAGATATATATTGTAATTTTACATTCAATTTTTCTAAATATGAGTCATTTATATCCATTAAAATTTAAACCCATTATTAAAGATAAAATATGGGGAGGCAATAAGTTAAAAACAATTTTAGATAAAAAAACAGCTACCGACAAAAGTGGCGAAAGTTGGGAAATTTCGGCTATTGAAGATAATATTTCAATAATTAGTAATGGATTTCTTAAAGGTAATAACTTGCAAGAAGCCATTGAAATTTATATGGGCGATATTGTTGGCGATAAGGTTTTTGAAAAGTTTGGTGTAGAATTTCCACTACTTATTAAATTTATTGACGCAACAGATGATTTATCAATTCAAGTTCATCCCGACGATAAATTAGCAATGGAAAGGCATAATGCTTATGGCAAAACAGAAATGTGGTATGTATTACAAGCCGACAAAGATTCGGAGTTAATTATTGGATTTAATAAAAACATAAATAAAGAAACTCTTATTAATTCTATTGAAAATAATACACTTATCGAATATTTAAACATTGAAAAAGTAAAAACTGGAGATGTTTTTTATCTTCCTGCAGGCAGAGTTCATGCTATAAAGAAAGGCATTTTATTAGCAGAAATACAGCAAACATCAGATATTACATATCGTTTGTACGACTGGAACAGACCTGATGAAAAAGGCAATTTCAGAGAATTACATGTCGATTTAGCTTTAGATGCAATTGACTTTAAGATAAGTAAAAAATGCAAGACAGAATATAACTCCATTCCAGACTTTAGTTCAACAATTATTAAAAGTGATTTTTTTACAACAAATATTATTAATCTTAAAAAATCAATAACACTTAATTATAGTTTATTAGACTCATTTGTAGTTTTAATGTGCTTAGAAGGGAGTTTTAAAATAATTGATGAATACGACTTAACAACAAAAGTTACAAAAGGCGAAACTATACTTTTACCAGCAGTTTTAGAAAGTATAAATTTAACTGCTAATTCTTCGGCTAAACTTTTGGAAGTTTATATTGATTTAAAATAATTAAATAATGGAAATAAAAGAAGCAACATTTATTAGTTCAATTGACCACGTTGACAAATGTCCTATTACAAATTTAAATGAATTTGCGTTTATCGGACGTTCAAATGTTGGAAAGTCATCTTTAATAAATATGCTTACAAACCAAAAAAAGCTTGCAAAAACATCTGGGCGACCCGGCAAAACACAAACCATAAATCACTATTTAATTAATACTTTATGGTATTTGGTTGACTTGCCTGGATATGGTTATGCAAAAATTTCAAAACCAATGAGAGAGAAAATCTCCAAAATGATTAATAATTATATCCTAAAACGTGAAAACCTAACTACAGTTTTTGTGCTTATTGATTCTAGGCTTGAACCGCAAAAAGCTGATATTGAATTTGTTAATTTTGTTGGCGAAAACAATATTCCTATAACTTTAATTTTTACTAAATGCGATAAATTATCTCCACCAAAAGTTCAAAGTAATGTAGCTAAATTTAAAAAAGAATTATTAAAGCACTGGGACGAAATACCAACAACTTTTGTAAGTTCCTCAGAAACAGGAGAAGGCAAAGATGAAATCTTGAATTACATAAAAAAAATTAACAAATCTTTACATAGTGTCTCTTAGAAAACTCCAATAATTTCGTTACTCTGGTTTTGAAA
>MEND01000213.1:0-534 GCA_001768975.1 Bacteroidetes bacterium GWA2_31_9
CATTCAACCTTTAAAGATGGCGTTTGGGAAAATCCAGAGAAACTAGGAGGAGGAATTAATTCATCATTTAACGAAGTTAGTTTGTCGATTTCAGTCGATGGCAATCATTTATATTTTTCGAGCGATAGACTTAATGGAAAAGGGAATTTCGACATATATCATAGTGCAAAAGGTTCAAATGGAAAATGGGGAAGTCCCGAAAATATGGGAAGTTCAATAAATACAAAAGGAAGCGAAATAGTGCAATTTATGCACCCTGCCGGAAAACGACTTTATTTCAGTTCAAATGGTATTGCCGACAAAGGAATGGGCGGTTATGATGTTTTTTATCTCGAAAAATTGGCAGATAGTACATGGTCTGAGCCAAAAAATATAGGTTATCCAATAAGTTCAACAAAAGACGATGTAAATTTTTATGAATCAGGTAATGGTAAACGTTATTGTTCGGTTGTAAGCGATAAATTCGATTTTGATATTTTTGAAATAGAAGACGGAAAATTTGATGCTAAAAACCTTAAACCAGGAACTGTTGTT
>MEND01000213.1:591-16665 GCA_001768975.1 Bacteroidetes bacterium GWA2_31_9
GAAGTAGCTAAAGCTAATGCCGAAAAAGCTAAAGCTGAAGCTGAAATTAAAAAAGCCGATGCCGAAAAAGCGAAAGCCGATGCAGAAAAATTCATTGCTGAATCGAAAATTAAAATTGCCGATGCCGAAAAAGCAAAAGCCGATGCAGAAATTCTAAAAGCACAAGAAACAATTGCTCAAGCAGAAATAAAAAAAGCTGACGCAATAAAAGCAAAAGCCGATGCAATTATTGCTAAAGAAAACACCAAAAAAGCAAAAATAGACCAAAAAACAGCTATCTCAACTGCCAAAACAGCCGAAGCCGATAAAGCCAAAGCAGAAGCACAAGCAAAATCAGCAGAAGCTGAAAAAGCCAAAGCCGAAGCCGATAAGGCAACCGCCGAAGCACAAATTGCCGAAGCTAATAAAGTAAAAGCTGAGGCTGAAAAAGTTAAAGCCGAAGCCGATAAACTAAAAGCACAACAAGATATTGCAAATGCCGAAAAAGCAAAAGCCGATGCTGCAAAAGCCACTGCCGATGCAAAAATAGCTGAAACTGAAAAAGCCAAAGCAGAAGCCGAAAAATCAAAAGCCGATGCTGCTAAAGCCGAAGCCGATAAAGCAAAATCTGAAAATGATAAAGCAATTGCTCAATCTGATGCTCAAAAAGCTACTGTCGAAGCAGAAAAACAAAAAGCTCAAGCCACAATTGCCGCAACAGAAGCTAAAAAAGTTGATGCTGAAAAAGTAAAAGCCGAAGCAGAGAAAACTAAAGCAGAATCTGATAAGGCGAAAGCCGAAGCAGACAAGGCTAAAGCCGAAAGCGAAAAGCTAAGTGCAGAAAAAGCCAAAGCTGATGCTGATTCTAAAAAAGCACAAGCCGAAGCAGAAACATTAAAAGCAAAAGCAACAATTGCCGAAGCCGAAAAAGCTAAATCAGAAGCAGATAAGGCAAAAGCCGAAGCTGATAAAGCAAATGCCGAAAAAGCCAAAGTTGAAGCAGATGCTAAAAAGGCAGAAGCTGATAAAGTTAAATCAGAAGCCGATGCACAAACTGCAAAAGCTAATGCAGAAAAATCTAAGTCTGATGCAGAAAAGCTAAAAGCCGAAGCAGAAAAGGTAAAATCAGAAGCCAATAAAACTAAGGCTGATGCTGAAAAGGCAAAAGCTGATGCTGACAAAGCAAAGAGTGAAGCCGACAAAGCCAAAGCCGAAAGCGATAAAGCAAATGCCGAAAAAGCAAAAGCCGAAGCAGATAAGGCAAAAGCAGATGCAGAAACCAAAAAAGCCGAAGCTGACAAAGCAAAAGCTGAAGCAGAGGCTCAAACTGCAAAAGCAAAATCAGAAAGCGATAAGGCGAATGCCGAAAAAGCTAAGGCTGACGCAGAAAAGGCAAAAGCCGATGCAGAGAAAGCAAAAGTTGGAAATAAATAATAAAAAAATTGTAACTTTACATTTAATAATAATTATTATATGAATGTTGACACAGTTAAAGTTGAATTGATTGATTGGATTGCAAGACTTAATGATAAAAATTCAATAAATAAGTTATTGTCTTTGAAAAAAAAGCTAAGCACTACCAACAAAGCTAATTCGATTATATTTGGTTCGGGAAAACATCTTATCGAATATATTTCCGACGACTTTAATGACCCAATTGAAGAATTTAAAGAAAATAAACAAACACGTTTAGCCTTAGTCCCTAAAGGGACTGATAAACTAAAGTGATAAAATAAATTATTAATTATGCTTTCAAAACCCGAAATACTGAACAAATTAAAATCTTGTAAAACAGAACTTCTTAAGTTTGGTGTTACAAAAATCGGCTTATTTGGCTCAATGAAACGTGGAGATTCAAATGTAAAAAGCGATATTGATATTTTAATAGATTTTGATTCAGAGAACGAAACTTATGACAATTATATTAATACATGCTTCTTTTTAGAATCTCTATTCAAAAATACTAAACTTGATATTGTTTCAGTAAATGGATTAAGTCCTTTTATCGGTCTATATATAATAAAAGAAGTTGAATATGCATAGAAATTAATTACTTTGTTTAATTTAAATCTGTGAAAAATTAGTGCAATTAGTGGCAAAAAATATAAATTAATAAAATGAAAAAAACAATCGTAACATTATCAGTCTTGCTTATTGCAAGTTATAGCTTTTCGCAAAAACTTTTAAAAAGTATTGCAAACACTCATGCCGGACAAGGTTTGGCTGTTTCTGTTAATAGCGACGGAACTAATGTAATTACAGGTGGAAGCGATAAGCGAACATATATTTGGGACACAAAATCAGGTGAAAAATTAAAATCTTTTGGAAGTCATACAGCATTGGTAACTGCGGTGGCTTATAACTCAAATAATAAACTATTTGCTACAGCCGGTTCTGATATGAAAATTATTATTTGGAACGCAGAAGATGGCAAACCAAAAGGAATTTTAAAAGGAATTACAAGCCCCGTAACCTCTGTTGCATTTAATCCAATTAACGATAATCTGGCTTGTGGTTCTGGCAATGATGTTTTGGTTTTTGATGAAAAATACCATATAATACTTACACTACAGGGGCATGAAAAATCTGTAAATTCGGTTGCTTATAGTCCTGATGGTAAAATGCTCGCATCAGGTTCGTCTGATAATAAAATCAAAACATGGGATGCCGCTTCGGGTCAGGAATTAAAGTCGTTTGATGCTGAATCAAAAGAAATTACATCGGTTTGTTTTAGTTCCGATAATAAATATGTAGCAAGTGGCGGTAAAAATGGAATTGTAAAACTTTGGAGTGCAACATCAGCAAATAAAATTTCTGAATTAGCAGATTATAAATCAGCAATTAATTCTGTTGCATTTAGTCCCGATGCTCAATATGTTGCAGCAGGTGGCGAAGGAAATAATATTATGATTTGGAATGTCGAAAATCAAACTTTAATTGAAACTTTTCCTGCCAACGACAAAGGAGTTAATGCAATAGCTTTCAGCGATAATGGAACAAGAATAGTTTCTGTTGGAAACGATGCAGCACTAAAAATTTGGGACATAACAAAACTAAATATTGGAAAGAAAAAATTTGTAAAAGATTCAGCACCACCAGAATTAATCTGTTCACCAGCAATTTTAATCGATGATAATAATAATGGAATTATTGAAATTGGCGAAAGTTGTAAATTGAGCTTTAACATTCAAAACAATGGCGATGGACTTGCATTTGATGTTGTTGCAAATTCTATTTTAGAAACACCAATCAAAGGTTTAACAATAGAAAAGCAGTATAAAGTTGGAAATATTGCAAGCCTTAAATCTGTAAACGTGTCAATTCCAATTAAAGTTAATGAAGAATTAGAAACAGCACGTGGAAAAGCAAAAATTTCTTTTACCGAAGCTAATGGATATAAAATTGCACCTTTTGAAATGTCGTTTCAAACAAAAGGAGCAATTGTTTCATATATAATGATTTCGCATTTCGATTATTCATCAGCAACCGGAAAAGCCGAAAATGGAAGCCCTATTACACTTAATTTAGTTATTCAAAATGCAACTAACACCGAAGCACAAAACATTAAAGTAAATTATAATTTCCCTGAAGATGTAATTGCTGTTGACAAACTTTCTGAAAATATTGGAACTATGAAGGCGAATGAAGCACGAGAAGTTTCAGTTCAATTTTATGCAAACGAAAATTACAAAGAACCAAAACTTAAAGTAGGAGTTAAAATTGAAGGTGCAGCTTTTACCAATATTGATGATGTTGATATGTCGATAGTTATGCACGAAAAACTTCCAGTTAGCCCAGCTTCATATCAAATACTTGCCGAAAATAATAATCTTGGTCAAATGCGTGGCGATCCTTTGAAAGGATTGAATTTATCGACTGCAAAAAAAGAAATGGAAATAGGAAATTACTATGCTTTAATAATAGGAGTTGATAAATATAGTGGAACATGGCCACAATTAAAAAATGCAGTTCGTGATGCTCAATCAATCGAAGAAATTCTGAAATCAAAATATAAGTTTGATAAATTTATGGCTTTGTATGATGTTCAGGCTACAAGAGTTAGTATTTTAGAAAAGCTTGAATGGTTAGTCGCAAATGTTAAAGAAAAAGACAATGTATTTATCTATTATTCAGGACATGGCGAATATAAGGAATCTCTTAATAAAGGATATTGGGTTCCTGTAGATGCAACAACTGCATCAGTTTCAAACTACATTTCAAATGCTGATATTCAGACTTTTCTTGCTGGGATTAAGTCAAAACACACATTGTTGATTTCAGATGCTTGTTTTAGTGGAGATATTTTCAGAGGGAAAACAGAATATTTGCCCTTCGAAAATTCCGAAAAATATTATACAAAAGTACACGAATTACTGTCTCGTCAGGCAATTTCTTCTGGAGGAATTGAACCGGTTATGGACGGAGGTAGCGATGGACATTCAGTTTTTTGCTACTATTTGTTAAAAGCATTGAAGGGAAATACAAATAAATATCTTGATGCAGGTCAATTATATGCTGAAATTAAAATCCCAATCGTAAATAACTCGGAGCAAACACCTAATTTTTCGCCAATTAAAAATACAGGCGACGAAGGAGGGCAGTTTATTTTTATTAAAAAGTAACACAATCCTCTGGATTGTAACTAAAATTCAAACATCCGTTGTTCCTAAAACATTGGATGTTTTTGTTTTATAGCTTTTTTTAAAAAATCTCAAACTCTGCAATAAACCACAATGTTTTAAGCAAGGCTAAACTTTAAATATTAAATATTAAATATAAATATTAAATATTTTATCTTTGCCATGTACATATTTTGAGTTATGAGTTTGGTTTTTAGAGTTAAGTCTAAATTCTAAATTTTAAATTTTAAATTCTAAATCTTAGGTAATGAAAATTTCATACAATTGGCTAAAGGATTATATTAAAATTGATAAATCGCCCGACGAAGTTGCCAAAATTCTTACTAGCATTGGACTTGAAGTAGAATCAATCGAAAATTTTGAAACCGTAAAAGGTGGATTAAATGGTTTTGTTATTGGTCATGTTATTCATAAAGAAAAACATCCCGATGCCGACCGTTTAAGCCTTACAAAAGTTGATATTGGCTATAATAAAGTGCTTGATATTGTGTGTGGTGCACCAAATGTTGCCGAAGGTCAAAAAGTTGTAGTTGCAACTGTTGGAACAGTTATTTATGGAAAAGAAGGTAGTTTTGAAATTAAAAAATCAAAAATTCGTGGAGCCGTTTCCGAAGGAATGATTTGTGCCGAAGACGAAATGGGACTTGGCGAATCGCACGATGGAATATTAGTACTTGACAACAAGGCTGTTCCAGGAACTTTAGCAAATAAATATTTTAATATTCAAAGCGATATTGTATTTGAAATAGGTTTAACACCAAACCGTATTGATGCTGCCTCACATATTGGAGTAGCAAGAGATTTAGTTGCCTATTTAAAACAGTCAGAAAATGTTAAATTTGAGAAACCCGATGTTGATAATCAGCTTCAAACTTCAAACCTCAAACCTCAAACATTTTTACCATTCGAGGTAGTTGTCGAAAACCAAGAGGCTTGTCCAAGATATTCAGGCATTTGCATTACAAATGTTAAAGTTGAGGATTCACCACAATGGCTTCAAAACAGATTAAAAGCAATTGGTCTGAGACCAATCAATAATATTGTTGACATTACAAATTATGTACTTCACGAAACAGGTCAACCACTTCATGCTTTTGATTATGAAATGATTACTGGAAATAAAGTAATAATTAAGACTTTAGCTGAAAATACTCCTTTCACAACTCTCGATGGAAACGAAAGAAAACTATCAGCAAATGATTTGATGATTTGTAATAATGCCGAAGGAATGTGCATTGCTGGAGTTTTTGGTGGATTAAAATCAGGAGTTACCGAAAAAACTAAAAACATTTTTCTCGAATCTGCATATTTCAATCCTGCATTTATTCGACGCACATCGAAAACTCATGGACTTTATACCGATTCGTCATTTAGGTTTGAGCGAGGTGCCGACCCTGAAAATACTGTTTATGCCTTAAAAAGAGCATGTAAATATATTTTAGAACTTACCGGAGGTGAAATTGCTTCAGAATTGATTGATATTTACCCAGTTAAAGCCGTACGAAATAATATAAATGTCAATATAAATAATATTGAGCGTTCGATTGGTAAAAAAATACCTACAGAGTCAATCGTAAAAATTCTTGAATCTTTAGAAATTAAGATTTTAGAAAAAAAGCATGACGATTTAGTATTGGAAATTCCATCATTTAAAGTTGATGTTACACGTGAAGCTGATATTGTTGAGGAAATTTTACGAATTTACGGTTACAATAATATTGAAATTCCAACCAGACTTAATTCTTCAATTTCACATTTTCCGATAGTTGATAAAGATAAAATTCAAAATCAGGTTTCCGATTATTTAACATCGAATGGTTTTAATGAAATAATGTGCAATTCATTATCGAATTCTTCATATTACGAATCTGACAATCATTCATTAGTTAAGATTTTAAATCCACTCAGTGCCGAGTTAAGTGCAATGCGTCAAACTTTGTTGTTTGGTGGACTTGAGACAATTGCTAACAATATAAATCGAAAAAATAGCGATTTGAGTTTGTATGAATTTGGATATTGTTATTTCAATAAATCAAGCGACTCTAAAAAGCTAACAGATAGATATTTTGAAACACATCACCTTTCAATTTTTACAACTGGCTCAAAACAATTATCTAATTGGATAACAAAAGATGAAAAGGCAGATTTTTACTACCTTAAATCAATGTGCGAAAACATTCTCAGAAAAGCAGGTGTAAAAAGAGGATTGGAAATAAATGAAATTCAAAATTCGCAATCAAAATACGGAGTTGAATATTTTTTGAATAAAACTAAAATTCTTAGCATTAGTGCAATTGGGAGTGATTTATTGAAAAAGTTTGACATTAAACAAGAAGTTTATTATGCTGAATTTGATTGGTATAAAATTCTTGAAATCATTGCAATTAAGGAAGTTAAATGCGAAGAGTTGCCAAAATATCCTGAAGTAAAAAGAGATTTAGCACTTTTAATCAATAAAGAAGTAACTTTTGAACAAATCCGAAAACTTGCTTTAGAAACAGAGCGTAAATTATTGAAAAGCGTTTCATTATTCGACGTTTACGAAGGCGAAAAAATAGGAAACGATAAAAAATCGTATGCAGTAAGTTTCACATTAAGAGACGATAGCAAAACATTAACAGACGAAGAAATTGAAAAAATTATGACTCAGTTGATTAAGTCTTATGAAAATAAGCTGGATGCGAAATTGAGGTAGAGATTATTGATAAATTGCTAAATTGTTACATTGCTAAATTGTTAACTTAGTGCTTTCGTGTCTTTGTGACAGAAAAAAATCATAATAATCAGCGTTTAATAAAAAAGATAACAGATGAAAATCGAATTATATAAAGGAGATATTACTCAATTAAATACTGAAGCTATTGTTAATGCAGCAAATAAAACATTGCTAGGCGGAGGTGGAGTTGATGGAGCTATACATAAAGCTGCCGGAGAAGAATTGTATAACGAGTGTGAAAAACTTAAAGGATGCCAAGTTGGCGAAGCAAAACTTACAAAAGGATATAATTTAAAAGCAAAATACGTAATACATACTGTTGGTCCAGTTTGGCGAGATGGAATGCAAAACGAAACTATACATTTAGAAAATTGTTACAAAAACTCGCTAAAATTGGCTGTTGAAAATAATATCAAAACCATAGCTTTTCCAAATATCAGTACTGGAGTTTATCGTTTCCCAAAACTTTTGGCATCAAAGATTGCAGTTAGAGTTGTAAAAAAGGTTATTGAAGAAAATAAATCAATTGAAAAAGTAATTTTTGCAATATTCGATGAAGAAAATTACACAATTTATCAGGAGCTTCTAAATTTGTAATATAAAAAAACTCATATATAATTTGTTATATAAAAGACTTTATTCAATCTAAAAGTTTTACAACTAATTAACGTTTATATTTTTTTTGTAAAATGTAATATGTTTTGTACATTTGATAAATTTTAAACTAAAAAACTATGAAAACTCTAGCTATTTGTTTATTTGTCTTTTTATATTTTACTCTGTTTAATATTAATAAAGTTCAATCACAAACTTGTAAAGATTTTATCGGAATTTCTGTAAATGTTAAGCCATCAACTATGGTTTTCTTTGGTTATACAACAGAAGATGAGTTTAAAAACCAGTTTAGTAATCAGCTTTTAGCTCCTTTAAATAATGAATTTTCTTCAATAAATGTTGAATTTTATACAAATTATTATTTTTTACCAAACGAAAATGATGATGCTCAAGGACCAATAAATACCATTAATGTTATAATTAGTGGTTATAGTTCTAATATTAGCGATGTTGGGTTGCAACCATTTGTAAAAAGTAATTTAAATGCTGGCATTGATTCAAGAACATTTGTACATGAATTTGGTCACGTCTTTGGACTGGCACATCCTTTTCCTTATCCTAGTTTGTCCTATGAATTAGTAACCAGACCTTTTCAGGAAGGTCAAAGGTTATTTTGTTCGGATTGTGATTATAAAGGAGATGGATTTTGTGAAACTTCTGCACAAGCTTATGGCGGAGGTTCTGATATTAATGGGGATAGTTATAATATTCCAGATTGTAATTTTATGAATTTTAATGGTGGTTGTGATGATTATACAAACAGCTATTTTACTGCACAACAAAAGGATAGAATGAGGAATGAGTTAGAAACCAATGGTTATACTTATGGATTTGTTGATTATGGTCATACTAGCCAAAGATTAAAAGCCGATTTTACTTTTAACAAAGACAATAATAACTGTGATCCTTTATCGACTATTACCTTTAATAATACTTCTACATTTAAAACTGGAACATGGATTTCAGCTACTGTTTTTGAATGGGATTTTGGAGATGGCACAATTGTAACATCATCTGATTATAATACTGTTAATCATACATATTCTAATTTTGGCACTTATAAGGTTAAACTAATTTGCACTTGGTACCACAATGGATTTGAAGAATATTTTTGTAATTTTAGAGAACAAGAAGTAGTTATTAAACCAATTTTAAGTGCCCCATATTTAAATGAATTTGAAAGTGAAATTAATATTAATGATTTTTGTTTTGGTCCAACTTTTAAGAAAAGAATTTATTATGGATTTAATAACTACAGTGCTTTGATACATAAAAATTCATTTTCATTATGTATTGATGCAACATCTACCATGTCGCAAATATTATCTTTTGACATTAATCACATTAATTACATTTATGATTACTTTTCAAATAATGAATCTTTAAATTTATATATTAATGATCAATTGATTACAGCATATACACTTTCTTATGCCGATTGTTGGTCAACAAAATATATTGACTTATCATCATATTCAGGTCAGATTGTTAATATTAAACTTGCTACTATAAATGGTACATTTTTAATAGATAATTTAAAGATTGAGAATGCAACATCATCACCTGTAGTAACTATTAATAAGAATCTTAATTGTAATGGACAAGCTACAGCTGTTCCATCAGGTGGTTATCCTCCTTATACTTTTGTGTGGAGCGACCCTTTTAGTCAAACGAATGAGACAGCAATTAATTTAACAGCAGGAAATTATACAGTAACTATTACAGACTCACATAGTAATACTGCCTCTGCTTCAGTTAGTATTTCTGGTATAGTATTCAATGCTCCAACCGTTTCAATTACATCTAGTAATGTTACTTGTAGTTGGGATAATGACGGAAGTGCATCTGCTGTTGTTAGCGGAGGAACTCCACCATATAGCTATCATTGGTCGAATAATTACCCATTACCTGATATTATTAACTTAAATGAAGGAACTTATATTGTTACAGTTACTGATAACAATTCATGTATTAATACAGCAACAGCGGTAATAATCAAACCTGAACCAATTACTATTAATGTTACTACAACAAATTCTTGTGAAAATATTTGTAATGGAACAATAACCGCTAATCCTAATGGAGGTACACCACCCTATTCTTATCAATGGCAAGATGGACAAACCACCCAAGCAGCTATTGGTTTATGCGGATATTCATCAAATACAAACTTAGTGACTATTACTGATTTAAATGGTTGTTACAATAGTACTCAAGCAATCTATATTGGTCGTTACTCAAGCCCACATGTTACTATTACTAACACTAATGCATCTTGTTATGGATACAATAATGGGAGTATTCAATTAACCATTAATAATTCAACAGCACCTTACACTTATCAGTGGAACAGTGGTCAAACTACCGAAGATATATCAAGCCTTTCAGTAGGATCATATACAGTTACAATCACTGATATTAATTCGTGCCCCATTGTTACAAGTGCAATTATTACTCAACCACATCAAATTGAATTAAACCCTATAGTTAATAATATTACATGCTATGGTGCTTCCGAAGGCTCTATTAATTTAAATGTTTTAGGAAGTGAAACATTTACATTTTTATGGTCAAATGGTGAAACAACAGAAGCAATTGAATCGTTACCATCCGGAACATATACCGTAACTATTACCAATAGTCAGCAATGTTCGCTTACACAACGTTTACTATAACCGAACACCCACAGATGGTTCTTTCAGGCACATCAACAGATGTATCTTGCAGTGGCTCTCCCGATGGTACAGCAATAGTAAACATAGTTTCAGGCGGAACACCGATTACTTATTATTCTTGGAATACTGGGGAAAATACACAAACAATTACAGGGCTTCAATCAGGCAATTATACTGTAGTTGTAACAAATGGAAATAATTGTTCAAGCGAAATAACCATACAAGTTATAACCGATCCTGCACTTACATATACACCTCCAAGCGGATTAAATATTGCTTCTGATATTTTATGGAACGATAACTATATTATTGACGGACAGGTTGAAGTACAAAACGGAGGAAAACTTACAATACAAAATTCAACAATTCAATTTACACCAAATTCTGAAATAAATGTAAGAGAAGGCGGAAAGCTTATTATTGAAAACTCCACTCTCACAAGGTTCGCAACCTGTGGCAATATGTGGAATGGTATTACCGCTTATGGTAACGATGCCATTTCACAAAGTGGCGACCCAACAGCATCAGCTTATCCTCATGCTTTTGTTTTCATTAAAGGTTCTACAATTGAATATGCAGGTACTGGTATATATGCAGGAGATCCTTTCCTGAAGGATACAAGGCATGGATCGGGTGCTGTAATATGGGTAACAGATTATAATGGAACAAGATCTTCATTTTATAATAATTATGAAGGTATGGTTTTTAAGAATTATACTTTTTCCAATGGCAGCTATGTTTCGAAAACTGACTTTTTGTGTGATAATCAGGCCAATCCTGTATATGGAGTAGGGACATTACACTATATTTCCCTGATGGGTGGCATCGGCATTAATTTTACAAACCTATACTTTGAAAATACTGGCAGTTTTACAAACAAGGGCAATGGAATTTCTACAATATTGCCTTTTCAAGCTGGCTCAATTAATCAATGTACATTTAAAAATATTTCAAAAGGCTTTACTGGTACTACTAACAATGTTAATATTACATCATGTGTTTTCGAAAATCTTGATATGGGAATACATTTAGAACAATATCCAGGCAATGATAATAATAATTTTACTGCTAATACTTTTAATAATGTAAAAGAAGCTATTTATATTCAATCTGGTTATGTTGAAGAAATTTCAGGAAACGCCTTCAATATTCCATACTCTGCTACCAACGATGTATATGGTGTTTTTGTTGTAAATTCACGTTATACAGATATAAAAAATAATACATTTAACGGAGCTTCCTCTGCAAACGACAATTCTTATGGCATTGTTTCCGATAATGCGGCAACAAGTAGCAATGTCATATTTAATAATACATTCTCAGGTTTAAACATTGGTATTCAAACCCAAAACGATAACACTAAACTCAAAATCCGTTGCAACAATTTCAGCAACATTGCTGCTCACGGCATTAAAGTACAAGACGGTTCGCTTATGCAACAGGGTGCTAATTGTAATACTAATGCTGGAAACACAAATCAGGCTGGTAACGAATGGCTCGATGGCTATACCACAGGCGACAAAGATATTTATGTCCCTGATGATATTTCATTTATTTATAAGGCTCACTCATTAAACCAAACTGGAAATATTTTTACACGTGCCGAAAGTAGTAGTTCATTATGGAGAACAAATGACAGAGAGGTATGTCAAAATGTAAATAAAACATCAACTTCCTGCACTTCCTACGCTCCCGGTCTTCCGCCACCTCCGCCTGTTACATCTTATAGCGATTATGTGGCAGCTATCAATAGCCTTATGGCAACAATAAGCGGAAATATTCAGATTATCAGGCAAAAAATAGAAACACTTAAAGCCATTACCGATGGTGGCAATACAAATTACTTAATCAGCCGGGTTAATCAGAACATTCCGGCAGGTCTGCTTAAAAACGAACTTTTGACTAAACTGCCTTTATCTGATGAAGTATTGTTAACCGCAGTTAACCGCTCAAATCCATTGCCTGCCGGCATTCTTAAAGAAATACTTATCCCAAATGCACCCCTTTCTCGTAAACTATTCAGGGCAGTAGGCGAACGACAGCCACGTCTGCCCAATGGGATAATAAACGAAATTACTATAGCCCAGCAAAACGATGCTCAGTACCCCAAATTCGATGCACTATACAGCGAACTCAATTACTGGAACGCTGAACTCGATTTGCTTCGCAACGAACTTATACGTATTAAACTCAAAAACGGACAAAAGCCCGAAGCAATTGAAATACTTAAAGAGGCTGACAATGTTGAGGCTAAAAAACAGCTTGCCGAAATTTATTTTGGTGATGAACAGCTCGAATTAAGCCGTGCCATGCTCGACACCATAATGCAGGATACTGCTCAGTCTGCCCTTATAGAATCGGCTGAATATACTAAGCTTATGAACGAACTAATAACTGTTAAAGAAAACAACATAAGCATACATGAAATAGATGCCCTTACCGAGCAAAAAGTGCGAGAAGTAGCCGAATCCCAAACCTTTATATCAGCAAATGCCGAAGCAGTACTTAACCACACAGGAAAAGGTAATTACAAACATTATATCCATAAAGGAAATAATGCAAGAAGCCTACTAATTTCACACAACGATGATGTTAATAATGATATTTTTGGGGTTGTTGAAGAAGAATTTTTGAGTATTTACCCAAACCCAACTACAACTGATAAATTAACTATACAATATAATTTTATTGATAGTATAAGTAGAAATTTTACAATTTCTGACATTGCGGGTAAAATAATATATCGTTCTACATTAAATGCAGATAATAATAGTTACGAAATTAACAGACTTAATTTTCCATCTGGACTATACTATTATTATGCTTCTGCTATTAATCAAAAATCTTTTTATGGAAAGATTGTTATAATTGAGCAATAATGAAAAGTTCAATTATTATAATCTCATTAATACTAACAAGTATTAGTAATAATATTGTTTCTCAAATAAATGTCTTCTATAAATTATATGATGTCAATTACAATTATGAGTCAGCTAATTCATTATTACAAGATTACGATGGTAATTATATAATTGTTGCAAATATGCTTAATCTGACTTTGTCAACTGATGCAAATTATTTAATTAAATTAAATAATAAAGGTGATACATTATGGTCATTAATTTATGACTCCAATCCACAAGGAGATATGCCTAAGTCTATTATACAAAATACAAGTAATAATTATATTATAAGTGGGTTTATGCATGATACTTCAGAAGCAAATACTGATATGTTTTTACTTGAAGTTAAGTTTGATGGTTCATTTAGTTGGTTTAAGCAATTTGGAGGTAATAATAGCGACTACAACGAAAAAGTAATCCTAACCAACGATGGAGGTTATTTACTTGCAGGTTCAACACTATCAAACACCAACGGTTACGAAGATGCATACCTTGTAAAAACCGACAGCCTTGGTAATCAGCAATGGGAAAAACAATACGGAGGAGCAAATGCAGATGTTTTCAATTCCGTTATTCAAACCTCAGATGGCGGTTTTGCTGCTGTTGGTTATTCGTACAGTTATGGAACATATAACCAGATTTATCTGGTAAAAACTGATAGTTCAGGCAATATGCAGTGGTATAAAACATTTGCTTATGAACAGGGTGCTGGAGCAAGCGATTTAAAACAAACAACCGATGGTGGTTTTATTATTGCTGCCGATTTTTACGTTTCAGCTACCGACCAAACCGATGCTTATCTGTTAAAAACAGATAGCCTTGGTATCAAGCAATGGGATAAAGTCTATTCACTTGGTAACGAAACAGAATATTTTCATACCGTTTATTTATCCCCAACAGGTTACAATCTGGCAGGAGGTACTTATGATTATTCGCTATCAACTCCAAAACCTCGTGGCTGGCTTATTAAAGCAGATACTAACGGAGACACACTCTGGACAAAAACCTACACCTATTACGGTGGCAATACCAGCGATTATCTTTACGATATGCAGCCCACAAGCGATGGCGGTTTTGTATTAAGTGGCATGATAATAAATAACCCTCTTCCATACAAAAATGATATATTTGTAATTAAAACCGATAGCTTAGGAAATACCTGTATTCCTGTATCTACAAGCCACGATGGTTGCTGGGATACCATTACCGTTATTCCAAACTCCATACTCCAAACTCCAAACCCCAGTCTATTAATATATCCCAATCCTGTTACAAATGGCAAAATAATAATCGAATATAATTTTGAAAATAACGAAAATAGGGATTTTATTATTTACGATATATCTGGAAAAGTTATTTATCAAAGTATTTTAACTGGAAAAAATAATATTTACGAAATAAATAATTTAAAAATTTCTTCAGGCATATATTATTATAAAGTTTTGTCAAAGAACGAAAATTCATTCTTTAGTAAAATAATTATAATTAACTGAAAATGAAATTAATTTATTTTCTTATCTTAATACTAACAATTAGTATTAATGTGTTATCACAAACTAATGTTTTTTATCGACTTTATGATAATGATACGTTATATGATTTTGGTGAAGGGATTATTCAATTATCTGATTATAACTATTTAATAATTGGTGTAACATATAATGACTTTGTTCCTTCTGATGCAATAATTTTAATTAAAATAGATAATAAAGGCGATACTATTTGGAGTGCTAAATACGATTTATGCGAACAAGCCGATAATGTAAGTTCAGTTGTTGAATTATCTGACAATAGCCTTTTAGTGTGTGGTACAACAAAAGATGTATTAGGAATAAAACGTGATTTCTTTTTATTTAAAACAGATAATATAGGCGATACTTTATGGTTAAAAAGATATGGCGGTTCAGATAATGATGTAGCTAAAAAAGTAATTCATACATTAGATAATGGTTTTTTATTATGTGGCTGGACTAATTCAAACACCAACGGTTACGAAGATGCATACCTTGTAAAAACCGACAGTATAGGTAATCAGCAATGGGCAAAACAATACGGAGGAACAAATGCAGATGTATTCAATTCCGTTATTCAAACTGCTGATAGTGGTTTTGTTGCAGTAGGTTATTCATATAGCTATGGAACATACAATCAGATTTATTTGATAAAAACCGATAGTGAGGGCAATATGCAATGGTATAAAACCTTTGCCTATGAACAAGGTGCAGGTGCAAGCGATTTAAAACAAACAACCGATGGTGGTTTTATTATTGCTGCCGATTTTTATGTTTCAGCTACCGACCAAACCGATGCTTATCTGTTAAAAACCGATAACCTCGGTATCAAGCAATGGGACAAAGTCTATTCACTTGGTAACGAAACAGAATATTTTCATACCGTTTATTTATCCCCAACTGGCTACAATCTGTCAGGTGGTACTTACGATTATTCGCTTACTACACCAAAACCTCGTGGTTGGTTTATTAAAGCAGATAGTAACGGAGACACACTCTGGACAAAAACCTACACCTATTACGGAGGCAATACCA
>MEND01000214.1:0-16128 GCA_001768975.1 Bacteroidetes bacterium GWA2_31_9
TTATTAATGGAGCTGAAAGAGTTGTAGTTTCTCAATTACATCGTTCTCCGGGAGTATTTTTTGGACAGAGTGTTCATGCAAATGGCACGAAATTGTATTCAGCTAGAATTATACCATTTAAAGGCTCTTGGATTGAATTTGCTACCGACATTAATAATGTCATGTATGCTTATATTGATAGAAAAAAGAAATTACCAGTTACCACTCTTTTAAGAGCAATTGGTTATGAAAATGATAAAAGTATTTTAGAAATTTTTGATTTAGCTGATGAAATTAAAGTTACCAAAACTGGTTTAAAAAAATTAGTTGGAAGAAAATTAGCCGCACGTGTACTTAAATCATGGATTGAAGATTTTGTAGATGAGGATACCGGAGAAGTTGTTACAATTGAAAGAAATGAGATTGTAATTGATAGAGAAACAGTTTTAGAAAATGATCATATAGATCAGATTATTGCTTCTGGAGCAGAAACAATATTATTACACAAAGAAAATCAGAATATAGCTGATTTTGCTATTATATATAATACTTTACAAAAAGATCCTTGTAACTCTGAAAAAGAAGCTGTTTTATACATCTATCGTCAGTTAAGAAATTCTGAACCACCTGATGATGCTACAGCTAGAGATGTAATTGATAAATTATTCTTTTCTGATAAGAGATATGATTTAGGAGAAGTTGGTCGTTACAGAATTAATAAAAAGCTTTATAGCGATTCAAATGTTGATACTAGAGTATTAACTAAAGAAGATATTATTAGAATCATTAAATATCTTATTGAATTAATCAATTCAAAAGCAGATGTTGATGATATTGACCATTTAAGTAATAGAAGAGTACGAACTGTTGGTGAACAATTAGGAAATCAATTTGCTGTTGGTTTAGCTAGAATGGCTCGAACAATTCGTGAGAGAATGAATGTTAGAGATAATGAAGTATTTACTCCAATAGATTTAATAAATGCAAAAACATTATCCTCTGTAATAAATTCTTTTTTTGGTACAAACCAGTTAAGCCAGTTTATGGATCAAACAAATCCATTAGCTGAAATGACTCACAAAAGAAGATTATCTGCATTAGGGCCAGGAGGTCTTTCTAGAGAAAGAGCTGGTTTCGAGGTTCGTGACGTTCATTATACTCATTATGGAAGACTTTGTCCAATTGAAACACCTGAAGGGCCAAACATTGGTTTAATTTCATCATTATGTGTTTATGCAAAAATCAATGAACTTGGCTTTATTGAAACTCCTTATAGAAAAGTTAATGATGGAGTTGTAAATTTAAATGCTGATGGCATAGAATATCTTAGTGCCGAAGAAGAAGAAACTAATATAATTGCTCAGGCAAATGCCCAAATAGATGAAACAGGAATGTTTATTAATCCAAAAGTAAAGTCTCGTCATAAAGGTGATTTCCCTTTTATTGAGAAGAGTTCAGTTCAACTTATGGATGTTGCTCCTAATCAAATTGCTTCAATAGCTGCTTCACTAATTCCGTTCTTGGAGCATGACGATGCTAATAGAGCTCTTATGGGATCCAATATGATGCGTCAAGCAGTGCCCCTTTTAAATCCTGAAGCACCAATTGTAGGTACAGGAATTGAAAAAATTGTTGCACAAGATTCTAGAATTCAAATTGCTGCAGAAGGTGATGGTATTATTGAGTATGCTGATGCATTAGAAATAGTAGTAAAATATAATAGAACAGAAGACGAGAATTTTGTAAGTTTTGGAAGTGATACAATTAAGTATAAATTACCAAAATTTAGAAAAACGAATCAGAGTACTTGTGTTAACCTTAGACCAATTGTTAGAAAAGGAGATAAAGTAAAAAAAGGTCAACTTCTAACAGAGGGTTATGGAACTGATAAAGGAGAATTAGCTTTAGGAAGAAATCTTAAAGTTGCATTTATGCCTTGGAAAGGTTATAACTTTGAGGATGCAATTGTAATTTCTGAAAAATTAGTTAAAGAGGATGTATTTACTTCAGTTCATATTGATGAGTATTCTCTTGAAGTTAGAGATACAAAACGAGGATTAGAAGAACTTACAGCAGATATTCCAAATGTTAGCGAAGAAGCAACAAAAAATCTTGATGAGAACGGTCTAATCAGAATTGGAGCTGAAGTTAAGCCAGGAGATATATTAATTGGAAAAATTACCCCAAAAGGAGAAACAGATCCAACTCCTGAGGAAAAACTATTACGTGCTATTTTTGGAGATAAAGCTGGTGATGTTAAAGATGCATCATTAAAAGCACCTCCATCTCTTTTTGGAATAGTAATTGACAAAAAATTATTCGCTCGTACATTAAAAGATAAAAAAGTTAAATCAGCCGAGAAATTAATTATTTCTAAAATTGACGAAGAATTTGATCGTAAAGTTGAAGATATAAAAGTTAGTCTTATATCTAAACTTTTTGATACTGTTAATGGAAAAACTGCACAGGGAGTTAAAGACTATTATAGTGCCGATGTTGTAGCTAAAGGAGTTAAGTTTACTCAAAAAGTTCTTCAAGATATTGATTATTTATCTGTTAATCCAAATAGATGGACAACTGATAAAACAAAAAATGAACTTATTAGTTTATTAATATCTAACTATGTAAAAGCATATAAAGAAATTGATGGTGAATTTAAGCGTAGAAAGTTTAACATAACTATTGGTGATGAGCTTCCAAGCGGAATTATTCAATTAGCTAAGATTTATGTTGCTCAAAAGAGAGCAGTTAAAGTTGGTGATAAAATGGCAGGAAGACACGGAAATAAAGGTATTGTTGCTAAAATAGTTAGAGAAGAGGACATGCCTTATTTGGAAGATGGAACTCCTGTTGATATAGTTTTAAATCCACTTGGCGTACCTTCAAGGATGAATTTAGGTCAGATTTATGAAACAGTTTTAGGCTGGGCAGGTAAAGAATTAGGAATTAAGTTTGCCACTCCTATTTTTGATGGAGCAACACTTGATGAAATTAATACTTATACTGATAAAGCGGGTATTCCTAAATTTGGGAAAACATATTTATATGATGGCGGTACTGGCGAAAGATTTGATCAGCCTGCAACCGTTGGAGTTATTTATATGTTAAAACTTGGTCACATGGTTGATGATAAAATGCATGCTCGTTCAATAGGTCCTTATTCTTTAATTACTCAACAACCTTTAGGAGGTAAAGCTCAATTTGGAGGTCAGAGATTTGGAGAGATGGAGGTTTGGGCATTAGAAGCTTTTGGTGCATCTCATATTTTACAAGAGATTCTTACCGTTAAGTCTGATGATGTTATGGGTAGAGCTAAAACATACGAAGCTATTGTTAAAGGAGAACCGATGCCAATGCCTGGAATTCCAGAATCTTTCAACGTACTTTTACATGAACTTAGAGGTTTAGGTTTAAGTATGAATTTAGAATAATAAACTATTATCATTTTGGTTTAGTTTATCTTATTTGTAAATAATTTAGAATAAAAAATATGGCTTTTAGAACAGAAAATAAAGCAAAAAGCAATTTTACAAGAATTAGAATCGGTTTAGCTTCTCCTGAAGAAGTTCTTGAATTTTCAAGTGGTGAAGTGCTAAAACCTGAAACCATAAACTATAGAACTTATAAGCCCGAAAGAGATGGACTATTCTGTGAAAGAATATTCGGTCCAGTTAAGGATTATGAGTGCCATTGTGGAAAATATAAAAGAATCCGTTACAAAGGTATCGTTTGCGATAGATGTGGTGTTGAAGTTACTGAGAAGAAAGTTAGAAGAGAACGTATGGGGCATATTTCTTTAGTTGTTCCCGTAGCTCATATCTGGTATTTCAGATCTTTACCTAATAAAATTGGTTACTTATTAGGATTACCTTCTAAAAAATTAGAAGCAATCATTTATTATGAACGATATGTTGTAATTAATGCAGGGATTAAAACTGCCGAAGGAGTTAAATATCTTGATTTCTTATCAGAGGAAGAATATTTAAATATTGTTGAATCTTTGCCAAAAGAAAATCAATATTTAGCCGATGATGATCCAAATAAGTTTATTGCAAAAATGGGTGCAGAAGCAATTTATGATTTGCTTTCGAGATTACAACTTGATGAGTTATCGTATGATTTAAGAAATAAAGCAAATACTGAAACATCTCAACAACGTAAGACTGAGGCATTAAAGCGACTTCAGGTTGTTGAAGCCTTTAGAGCATCTGCAGGTATTAATAATCCTGAATGGATGATTTTAAAAGTTGTTCCTGTAATTCCACCCGAATTACGACCACTTGTTCCACTTGATGGAGGACGATTTGCAACAGCAGATTTAAATGACTTATATAGAAGAGTAATTATTAGAAATAATCGTCTAAAAAGATTAATTGAAATTAAAGCTCCAGATGTAATTTTACGTAACGAAAAACGTATGTTACAAGAAGCCGTTGATTCATTATTCGATAATTCAAGAAAAGCTAATGCGGTTAAAACAGATTCAAATAGACCTTTGAAATCTTTAAGCGATAGCTTAAAAGGAAAACAAGGTAGATTCCGTCAAAATTTACTTGGAAAAAGAGTTGATTATTCTGCTCGTTCTGTTATTGTCGTTGGACCAGAACTACAACTTCATGAATGTGGTATTCCAAAAGATATGGCAGCAGAGCTTTACAAACCTTTTATTATTAGAAAATTAATCGAAAGAGGTATTGTAAAAACGGTAAAATCAGCTAAAAAAATTGTTGATAGAAGAGATCCAGTTGTTTGGGATATATTAGAAAATGTACTAAAAGGTCATCCTGTAATGCTAAATAGAGCACCAACTCTTCACAGACTTGGTATTCAGGCATTCCAACCAAAATTGATTGAAGGAAAAGCAATTCAATTACATCCTTTAGTTTGTACTGCATTTAATGCTGACTTTGATGGTGACCAAATGGCTGTTCATTTACCTCTAGGTAATGCTGCAGTTCTTGAAGCACAATTATTAATGTTAGCTTCTCATAACATTTTAAATCCAGCAAATGGGACTCCAATTACTGTTCCTTCTCAGGATATGGTTCTTGGATTATACTATACTACTAAATCAAGAAAATCTGATAAAGATTTAATAGTTAAAGGAGAAGGAATGATATTCTACTCTCCAGAAGAAGTAATAATTGCATTAAATGAAAAGAAAGTTGATTTACATGCAAATATTAAAGTAAAAACTACTGATGTTGAAAATGGTAAACAAGTTGAAAAACTTATTGAAACTACTGTTGGTAGAGTTTTATTCAATCAGGTAGTTCCAAAAGAAGTTGGTTATATTAATGAGGTTTTAACTAAAAAATCGTTAAGAGATATAATCGGTTATGTTTTAAAAGTATCTGGACTTGCTGCTACAGCTAAATTCTTAGATGATATTAAAAGTATTGGTTTTTACATGGCATTTAAAGGCGGGTTATCATTTAACCTTGACGATGTTATTATTCCTAAAGAAAAAGAAACTCTTATTAACGAAGGTTACGATAAAGTAGAAGAGGTTCTTAATAATTATAATATGGGATTCATTACTAATAATGAAAGATATAATCAAATTATTGATATTTGGACTCATGTTAATACTAGATTAACTCATATTCTTATGACAAGTTTAAGCTCAGATAAACATGGGTTTAACCCAGTTTATATGATGCTTGATTCAGGAGCGAGAGGTTCAAAAGAGCAAATTCGTCAGTTATGCGGAATGAGAGGTCTTATGGCGAAACCACAGAAATCAGGAGCAACAACTTCTGAAATTATTGAAAACCCTATTCTTTCTAACTTTAAAGAAGGTCTTTCGGTTCTTGAGTATTTTATTTCTACTCACGGTGCTAGAAAAGGTCTTGCTGATACAGCCTTGAAAACTGCTGATGCTGGATATTTAACCCGAAGATTAGTTGATGTTTCTCAAGATGTTATTATTTCTGAATTTGACTGTGGTACTTTAAGAGGACTTATTGCAACTTCTCTTAAGAAAAATGAAGAAGTTGTTGAAACTTTACTTGATAAATTATTAGGAAGAACAACTGTCCATGATTTATACCATCCATTAACAGGTGACTTAATTGTCGCTGCAGGTGAGGAATTAACTGTTGAAATTTGTACTGTAATTGAAGAATCTCCAATTGAACAAGTTGAAATTCGTTCTGTATTAACTTGCGAATCTAAAAAGGGAGTTTGTGCTAAATGTTATGGAAGAAATTTAGCTACTGGCAGAATGGTTCAAATTGGAGAAGCTGTTGGTGTTATTGCTGCACAATCAATTGGTGAGCCAGGAACACAGTTAACACTTAGAACTTTCCACGTTGGAGGTACTGCTTCAAATATTACAACTGATTTCAGTATTACATCTAAATACGATGGAAGAGTTGAAATAGATGAACTTAGAACTGTAGAGTTTAATGATGGTACAAATAAATATGATATTGTTATTGGACGTTTGGCAGAATTAAGAATAATTGATAAAACAACTAATATTGTTCTTTCAACACACAATATACCTTATGGTTCAAAACTTTATATTCAAAATGGAACTGATGTTAAAAAGGGATCTATGATTTGTGAGTGGGATCCATATAATGCTGTTATTATTTCAGAAACTGCCGGTAAAATTGTATTTGATAGTTTAATTGAAAATATTACTTATAGAGATGAAACTGATGAGCAAACAGGATATAAGGAAAAAGTAATTATTGAAACAAGAGATAAAACTAAAATTCCAGGTATCAGCATTGCATCAAAATCAGGAGATACTTTAAAGTCATATAACGTTCCTGTAGGATCGCATATAATTGCCCAAGAAGGAAGCCAAGTAAAAGCTGGTGAAATTCTTGTTAAAATTCCTAGAGCAGTTGGAAAATCTGGTGATATAACAGGTGGTTTACCTAGAGTAACTGAGTTGTTTGAAGCTAGAAATCCTTCAAATCCTTCAGTTGTTGCTGAAATCGATGGCGAAGTAATATTTGGTAAAATTAAAAGAGGAAACAGAGAAATTCATATTAAGTCTAAAACTGATGAAATTAAGAAGTATCTAGTTCCTCTTTCAAAACAAATATTAGTTCAGGAAAACGACTATGTTAAAGCTGGAACACCATTGTCAGATGGAGCAATTACACCTTCTGACATTCTAGCTATTAAAGGACCGACTCAAGTTCAAGAATATATTGTAAACGAAGTTCAAGAAGTTTATAGACTTCAAGGTGTGAAAATTAATGATAAACATTTTGAAGTAATTGTAAGACAAATGATGCGTAAAGTTGAAATTTTAGATCCAGGAGATACTAAGTTTCTTGAAAATCAGATAATCGACAAGTGGGATTTTATGGGCGAGAATGATGATATTTATGGTAAAAAAGTTATTGTAGATGCTGGAGACTCAGTTACAGTTAAACCTGGTCAAATTATTTCTGAAAGAAAATTACGTGATGAAAATTCTATTCTTAAACGTAAAGATATGAAACTAATTAAATCTCGTGAGGCTATTCCTGCTACATCTAATCAGATATTACAAGGTATTACCAGAGCAGCTCTTCAAACTAAGAGTTTCATTTCTGCTGCATCGTTCCAAGAAACAACAAAAGTTCTTACTGAGGCTGCAATACATGGTAAATTAGACGATTTAGATGGATTAAAAGAAAACGTTATTGTTGGGCATTTAATTCCTGCTGGATCTGGTTTAAGAGAATATGATAAAATTATTGTAGGCTCTATGGATGAGTACGAAAAAATGATGGAATCTAAAACTATTAATGTAGAAGTTGAATAATTATGGATGTAAAAGACGATAATAAAGGACAAATCAATATTGAACTTTCAGAAGAAATTGCACAAGGTATTTATTCTAATTTAGCAATTATTTCACACTCTCCAAGTGAATTTGTTATTGATTATGTTAGAGTTATGCCCGGAATTCCAAAGGCTAAAGTCCAATCACGAATAGTATTAACACCTGAACATGCCAAAAGGCTTGTTCAGGCTTTATTAGAAAATATCAAAAAGTATGAAAGTACTTTTGGTCCAATAAAATCAACAGAGGGATTCGGAAATCCCATTTTTCCTGCTAATTTTGGAGGAACTACAGCTAAAGCTTAGTTTTTTGCTTTCTAATAAGCAACCAATTAAATTAAATAGAGTCTTGAATTTATAATGATTAAACTTATTATTATGAAATCAAGATTTTTTATTTTATGTGCAGTTGTTTTTACAACATTATGTTTTTCGTGTAAAAAGGAAGAAAAACCAGTAGTTGACAACGAAACTCAAAGTGCTTTAGATAATGTTAAATCGCAAGAAGCAGTTATGAGAACATTCTCTGATATTAATCAATATGGAATTAATGAGGATGGAATTAAAAGTGCAAAGCTTGATTCATGTCCTTTAATTACAATAAGTTCAATTGATACTGTATTCCCAAAAACATTAACTATTGATTTTGGAACAGTAGGTTGTCAAGGTTATGACGGAAAATTTAGACAAGGAAAATTAACAGTGGTATTTTCTAACCACTGGTTAAACAATAGAATTAATGGAACTTATGCCGAAGCAACTTGTGATAATTACATTGTAGATGGACAGAAACTAGAAGGTGTTTTTATAGTTACATATAATGGATTAAATTCATCAAATGGACCTACTTATAATATAAAAGCAACAAACGCAAAATTGACATTATTAACAGGAAAAAATATATCATGGAATTCAAACGAAACTGTTGATTGGATTGCTGGATATGATAATTTAAATTTAGATGATGATGTAATTTTAATTTCTGGTAGTTCTTCTGGAGTTACTTCTGAAGGAACATCATATACAATGAACATTACAAAACCATTGAAAAAAGATAATTCATGTAAATATATTACAGAAGGAACTATTGAATTAACACCCGAAAAACTAAATACCAGAACTGTTGACTTTGGTGATGGAACTTGTGATAGTAATGCAACAGTTACAATATTAGGAGTCTCTGTTAATATTTCATTCTAACTTAATTAATTCATAAAAAAACAATTGAACATTAGAACAACGAATGTCGAATCGTGAAATAAAATTTTGCACAATTCTGACTTCAAATGTTCAAATGTTCTATTGTTCATACAATTAAGAATATTTGTGAATAATTCAGGCTAAGTTATTATTTCAAATTTCTTTACAGAAATTTTCCTTAAAAAGCCAATCAAATTTGATTCATAATACCAAATGCTTATTTAAGCATTTGGTATTTTTAGTTTATGCAAGTAGCAATATATAACAAAAACTGCGGAAACATTTTCGTCAAAAAAAGTTTCCATAGTTTAATTTTGTTTTTATATTTGCCGCATGGAAAAAGAAGCCGAAAATATAGTTGAAAAAGTTGGAAGCCTTTATTTTAAATATGGTATTAAAAGCATCACAATGGATGATGTTGCAAAAGAATTAGGTATTTCCAAGAAAACTTTATATAATTATTTCACCGATAAATCAGAGCTAGTCTCAAGTGTTGTTGATAATATTTTAAATTATCATACCAATAAGAGTGAATGTATTTTTTGTAAAAATTTAAATGCAATTGAGGAAGTTTTTGAAGTAAATAATTTCTTTACCCACATGTTAAAAGATTACAATCATTCAATGGTTTATGATTTAAAAAAATATTATCCCGATATTTTCAAGCGATTGCATGAAAAACGACGCGAAAAAATGTACAATTCAGTACTTAACAATTTAAAAAAAGGCAAAGAAGAAGGCCTTTTTAGACAGGAAATGAATGAAGAAATAATTTCAAAACTTCACGTATCAAGAATTGAAGGAATTTTTGATAGTAACATATTTACAGTTGAAGAGTTTACTTCTCCAGAATTCGTTTTCGAAATCTTCAATTATCATATTCGAGGAATTGTTAATGAAAAGGGACTTGAAATAGTTAACAATAAAATTAAAGAAATTAAAAAAAATCAACAAAGATGAATTATTTGAAAATAGTTATTCTTTTGATAGCAATCGTACTTAGTAATTTTTCTTTTGCTCAGAAAGACAGTATCATTAACTTATCATTACAAGATGCATTAAAGTTAACAGAAGAAAATAATCAGAGTATAAAAAATGCTAAACTTGATGTAATTATTGCTAAAAAGAAAATTTGGGAAACTACTTCAATTGGGCTTCCACAAGTAAGTGGAAAAATAGCATATCAGAATATTTTTGACCCTCCTGTTATGACCATGTATAGTACTCCACCTGTTTTTACGAATCCAAATGACCCATTAGCCCACTATCATAAATTAGATTCAGCTGAACTTACTTTGGGTGTAAAGCAAAATATTACATTTGACTTAACGGTTTCGCAATTAATTTTTAGCGGAGAATATATCGTTGGCCTTCAAGCAACAAAAGCGTTTAAACAATTAATGGAATTAAGTGAATCGAAATCTATTAATGATGCTCAGGAATCGGTAAAACAAGCATATTATTTAGTTCTGGTTGCCGAAGAAAATTTCAAAATTCTTAAATCAGGACTTGAATTAATTGATAAAACTTATAACGAATTAGTTCAGATTAATAAAGCTGGATACATTGAAGAAACTGATGTTGACCAGCTTAAGATTAACAAGACAAATCTGGAGAATATGATTGCTTCTGTTGAAAGGCAAGTTAATTTGGCATATGATTTATTGAAATTTCAAATCGGATTAGAAAACTCAGCAGAATTAAAATTAACTGATAATTTAGAATCAATTATTAGTCAAGAAGATGCAAATCAATATATTAATAGTGAATTTAAAACTGAAAACAATACGGATTATCAATTAATGATGAATCAAGTTACATTGTCAAAACTCAGCTTGAAGCGAGAAAAATCTAAGTTTTTACCAAGTATTGCTGCTTTTTATAGATATGAAAGACTTCAACATGAAGCTCAATTTAACTTCAATATGCCACACATTTTAGGAGTTAGTATGGAAATACCAATTTTTGGAAGTGGAATGAAATTATCTAAAGTTGGTCAGGCAAAATTAGAGTTAGAAAAATCAAATAACAATCTAGAAAAAGTTGAACAAGGTTTGACCTTACAATATTTAAAAACAAAAAACGAATATATCACTTCATATAATCAGTATTTAGCTATTAAAGAGAATGTTACTCTAACTCAAAAGATTTACGAGCGTACACTTGTTAAATATAAAGAAGGATTATCGTCGAGTCAGGAATTAACCTTGGTTCAAAATCAGCATCTTACAATGCAAACAACATATTTCAATACAATTTTAGATGTATTAAATAAAAAAGCAACTTTAGAAAAATTAATGTCAAGTAATAAATAATCAATATATTATGAAATCAATATTTTCAATCATTATTCTAGTACTTTTCTTTGCATCATGTAAAAATTCAGATAAAAAAGCCGAATTAGAAAGCTTAAAAAAGCAACACGACGAATTATCAGAAAAAATTAAAGCACTTGAAGAAGAAATTGCCAAAACAGATTCTACGGTTGATATACAATCAAAATTTGTAAAAGTTGACGAAGTAAAAACTCAAAAGTTTGAACACTTTATTGAAGTTCAAGGAAAAGTCGATGGCGATAAAAATGTAGCCGTTAATGCTCAAACAATGGGTATAATTAATGAAATTTTTGTTCACGAAGGCGACGCTGTAAATGAAGGTCAGGTTTTGGCACAAATTGATGCATCTGTTTTAGAACAAGGCATTAAAGAATTAGAATCTTCAATGATTTTTGTTGACAGCCTTTATCAAAAACAAAAAAGATTATGGGAACAAAAAATTGGTTCAGAAGTACAATATTTAACTGCTAAAAACAATAAAGAAAGCCTTGAGAAAAAGCGTAAAACTTTATTGGAACAATTAGAAATGTCTAAAATCAAATCTCCAATAAGTGGAACAATCGAAGAAATTCCTATAAAAATTGGACAATCAATCGCTCCTGGTTTTCCTGCTTTCAGAATTGTTAATTTTTCTACAGTAAAGATTAATGCTGATGTTTCGGAATCATATTCATCGAAAATTAAAAAAGGAAATAATGTTCATATATATTTTCCTGATTGTGAGAAAGAAGTTTCTGCAAATATAAGTTTTGCAAGCAAATATATTAATCCAATAAATAGAACTTTTGAAGTTGAAGTTAGACTTTCTGATGTAGTTGAAATGGAATTTAGGGCAAACATGATTGCTGTAATTAGAATTAACGATTATAGTGCCGATTCAACAGTTGTAGTTCCAGTTAATCTTGTGCAAAAGTCGAAAAATAATAATTATGTTTTCATTGCACAAAATGATGGAAACAAGATAATTGCAAAAAAATCTAATGTGGAAACAGGCTATATGTACAATGGATTAGCTGAAATTACAAAGGGACTTAATGTTGGCGATAAAGTAATTACAAGTGGATATCAGGAATTGATGGATGGTCAAGTTATTAGTTATTAGCTGATTAAGTACGATGTGCATTTTGATTTGCTATTTAGAAGAAAATATAAACTTAGTATTAAAAAGTTGACTTTGGGTCTTTGTACCTTAGTGGCTAAAAAAATAAAATGATGAAAGAAAAATTTAAAGAATTCTTTGCAACAAGTTGGGCAATAGATAATAAGCTTAGTGTTTATGTGCTTATAGCTATTATTTCATTGCTTGGATTTATGAGTTATACAACAATTCCTAAAGAGCAATTTCCAGAAATAGTAATTCCAACTATTTTAATTCACACTGTTTATCCAGGAACTTCACCTATTGACATTGAAAATCTAGTTACAAGACCATTAGAAAAGCAAGTTAAATCTGTTTCGGGTGTTAAGAAAATATCAAGTAATTCTATTCAAGATTTTTCGGTTTTAGTTGTTGAGTTTAATACAGATGTTGATGTTAGTGCTGCAAAGCAAAAAATAAAAGATGCGGTTGACAAAGCAAAATCAGATTTGCCAAATAACTTACCAAATCCACCAAATGTTTCGGAAATTGATATTTCTGAAATTCCTATTATGTTTATTAATATTTCAGGCGATTACGATATTGATAAGTTAAAAGGTTATGGTGAAATAATTCAAGACAAAATCGAAGAATTAAAAGAAATTACTCGAGTTGACATTGTTGGAGCATTAGACAGAGAAATTATTATTGATGTTGATATGTATAAAATGCAAGCTGCTAGTGTATCTTTTAGCGATATTGAAAGAATGGTTTCGGCTGAAAATGCAACAATATCTGCCGGAAATATTTCAAATTATGGAATGATTCGGACTATCCGTATTGCTGGTCAATTCGATAATATTGAAACATTAAAGAATGTGATTCTAAAATCAGGAAGAGGTGCAAATGTATATTTAAAAGATATTGCAAATGTAACAGATGGATTTAAAGAGCAAGAAAGCTTTGCAAGGCTTGATAATAAGAATGTTATAACACTTAATGTTATTAAAAAAAGTGGACAGAATTTATTAGATGCATCCGATAAAATCAAGATAATATTAGCAGATTTAAAATTAAAAATGCCTTCTGATTTGAAAGTTGTTTTTACTGGCGACCAATCTAAATTTACCAGAAACACATTAGATGACTTAAACAATACAATGATTATTGGTTTTGTACTAGTTACAATTGTGTTAATGTTTTTCATGGGATTTAGCAACGCATTTTTTGTTGGGCTTGCTGTACCATTAAGTATGTGTATTGCATACATTATCATTCCTGGATTAGGATTTACAATGAATATGATTGTAATGTTCTCATTCATTTTTGCATTAGGAATTGTTGTTGACGATGCGATAGTTGTTATAGAAAACACTCATAGAATTCACCGATTTATTCCAAATATAAAAACTGCTGCAAAAATGTCGGCAGGAGAGGTGTTTTTACCAATATTTTCTGGAACATTAACAACACTGGCTCCATTTTTTCCACTTGCATTCTGGCCTGGAATAGTAGGGAAGTTTATGCATTATATGCCCGTTGTTTTAATTATAACGTTATTTGCCTCATTATTTGTCGCTTATGTGTTTAATCCGGTTTTTGCAATTGACTTTATGACCTATGAAGATGAAGACAAAAAGGAAAAGATAAATTTGCGAAAAGTGTTGAAAACAGTACTTTGGATGCTTGGAATTGCTATTTTCTTTTATCTAATAAAATGGATTGGGTTAGCAAACTTCACAGTTTTTGGAATAATATTATATGTTTATCATATATTTTTAGGTAAAAAGCTTATTCACAAATTTCAACATAAGTTTTGGCCAAAAATGTTGGTTATATACGAAAAAACTTTAAGAGCAATTCTTCAAAAACGACGACCAGCTTATGTCCTTATAGGAACAACTTTATTATTGTTTTTTACCTTTTATCTTGTTGGTGTAGTAAAACCAAAAGTTGTATTTTTTCCTGATAATGAGCCGAATATAATTAATGCATTTGTTGAAATGCCAGTTGGAACCGACCAAAATGTTACAGATTCTGTGACGAAAATTGTAGAAGGTAGAATTCAGGAAGTACTTGGAGAAAACAATCCAAATGTTGAATCAATTATTACTAATATTTCATTAGGAGCAAGTCAAGATCCATTTGACCGCTCAAATATGTCGAACAAAGGGAAAGTTGCAATAAATTTTGTAGAAAGTAAATTCAGAAAAGGAATCTCAACAACCGAATATTTAGCAAAAATTTCTAATGCAGTAAAAGGAATTCCAGGAGCAAATATTTTTGTAGAGAAGAATAAAATGGGACCACCTACTGGAAAGCCAGTTAACATTGAAATTAGTGCCGAAAACTTCGAAGAATTAATTAATAATGCAAATTCTTTAAAGCTATACATCGACTCGCTACAAATACCGGGAATTCAGGAAATAAAATCCGATTTTTTGAGCAAAAAGCCTGAAATAATTATTGATATTGATAGAGTTAGAGCCAATCGTGAAGGTTTAAGTACAGGTCAAATTGGAATGGAAGTTAGAACTGCAGTTTTTGGAAAAGAAATTTCAAAATATAAAGAAGCTGAAGAGGAATTTCCTATAATGCTGAGATATAGCGAAAAACAACGAAAAAATATAAATACATTGATGAACTTAAAAATAGTTTATCGTGATATGAATTCCGGAATGTTAAGGCAGATTCCATTATCATCTGTTGCAAAAATTAGTTATACAAATACTTATGGAGGAATTAAGCGATTAAATCAGAAACGTGTAATTACTTTGTCATCTGAATTAGTACCCGGATTTACTGCAAATGAAGTAGTTGCCAAAGTTGATAAAGCAGTGCAGCACTTTAATAAATCTCCTGAAGTTGAAATAAAATTAACCGGCGAACAGGAAGACCAAAAAGACACAATGGCTTTTCTTGTTAAAGCGATGATTATTGCTATCGGATTAATATTCTTTATTTTAATAACACAATTTAAATCGTTTAGTAAAACGTTAATTATTTTAAGTGAAGTTTTTTATAGTATTATTGGTGTTTTACTTGGTTTTATGATTTTTGATATGCCAATATCTATAATGATGACTGGACTTGGAATTGTGGCGTTAGGAGGAATTGTTGTACGAAATGGAATCCTAATTGTGGAATTTACAGACGAGCTTCAAGTTAAAGGTGGTAAAACTCGTGAAAGTATTATTCAGGCTGGGAAAACAAGAATTACACCAGTATTGTTAACAGCAATTTCAACAATTATTGGAATGGTTCCATTAGCTATTGGGATGAATATCGATTTTGTAACTTTATTTACAGAACTTAATCCTCATATTCATTTTGGAGGCGATAGTGTTGCATTTTGGGGGCCACTTTCATGGACAATAATCTTTGGGTTGACCTTTGCTACATTTATTACTTTAATACTAGTTCCAGCTATGTATCAAATTGCATTTGGAATGAAACTTAGTATAAAAAGAAGAAAAATTAGAAAGGCAATAAGAAAGAGTAATTAAATTCTTTCCAATCTTTATTTTTTCAATTAATAACAATTATACTATATTTGTTGCGAAATTGCCCGGATGGCGGAATTGGTAGACGCGCTGGTCTCAAACACCAGTAGGTTCACCCCTGTGCCGGTTCGACCCCGGCTCCGGGTACAAACCCTCAGAAATGAGGGTTTTTTTATAAAAATTTGTTTTATGAAGATGCCAGAAGCAACAGATAATAAGCAACTAAACCTTGATAAAA
>MEND01000214.1:16147-26616 GCA_001768975.1 Bacteroidetes bacterium GWA2_31_9
GATATGGGCTGAAAATTCTTATTGTATTCGTCGTCAGGTTGGGGCAATTATAGTAAAAGATAAAATGATTATTTCTGATGGCTATAATGGGACACCATCCGGCTTTGAAAATAATTGTGAAGACGAAAATAATAAAACAAAGCCTTATGTATTACATGCTGAAGCAAATGCAATTACTAAAGTTGCAAAATCAAATAATAGTAGCGAAAATGCAACACTTTATATAACAACATCGCCTTGTGTTGAATGTGCAAAATTAATTATTCAGGCTGGAATTTGTCGAGTAGTATTTTCTGAGTTGTATCATAATACTGAGGGAGTTGATTTGTTGAAAAGAGCAAAAGTTGATGTAAGTTATATAGATATTTAGTGTTTGTAAGAAAATTCCAAAAAACAAAAAAGAGCCGATTAATATTAATCGGCTCTTTTTTTGGAAACTAACTATGAACTGAACTATTTAATGAATTTACTTACATATTGATTATTGTCTGAAATAATCTTAACAATATAAACACCTTCAGATAAATTGCTTGTATTTACTTCAGTTTTACCGTTAATTTCATTATTCGAATAAACAACCTGACCTGAAATATTATATATATTTAATGTAGCTCCATTTACATCCATATTTTTAAATGAAATATTCAACTTTTCTTTAACAGGATTTGGATATAATGAAATGCCAGATTCTGATGTTGGAACTGGTGACGCAGTTGTAATTTCGGTATGAATATAAGTCATGTAAGTAGTTAAACCTTTGTTAGAACCACAATTTATTGTCAAATAAACTACATAATTGCCACTAGCAGAACAAGTATAAGTTGCATTAATTACATAAGTAACTCCTCCAACTACAAATTCCCAAGTTACAGTAATAGTGTTATTATTATTTACAAATACACCAGAAACATAAAAACTGTCAACTGTTGAAATAAAGCAAGTATCAATATTATTTGTATATAATGAATCTATTACAATTCCACCACTTGGATCGTATGGTTCATAAACATTTGCAGTTAATGTATAAGCTGGACAAAGAGAGTCAGAGCTATAAATTGATACAACATATGCTCCAGAAGCTACTCCAATTAGGTCTTCTGTTGTCGCTCCGTTGCTCCAGTTGAAATAATATGGTGCAGTTCCTCCTACAACAGTAACATCAATGCTTCCATCATTTGCTCCAATGTATGATACAGGAGTAACATCAGAATATGCATAAAGATTACAATATGCAGTTGTGTCATTTCCATAGCTAACATAAAATTGTTGATATGATACACAGCCAGTAGAATCAGAAACTTCTACAGTATATGAGCCTGATAAAATATTATTTAAATCTTCTGTTGAATATGTAACACCATTTCCACTTGTCCAATTATAGCTATATGGAGCAAATCCTCCAGTCACGGTAATATCAATTGCCCCATCGGCAGTATTTGCATTTGAACAGTTTGTTATAACACCACTTATATATATATTACAAGTGTCAATAACTATTGTATCTGTACTCACGGTTATATTATCACAATAAGTGCTTGAGCAACCATTTGATGTTGTAATTGTAAGACAAGCATCATAAGTTCCTATAGTATTATATACAATTGGAGGATTCTGTAAGGTTGAAGAATTTGGTGTCCCACCGTTAAAAGACCATGTCCACGATATTACAGTTGAATCGGAATAATCGGTATAACTAACAATATCACCTGGTTGAATTGTTTGTGCTGAAGGTATGAAGTATGCATAACAATTTACATTTGTTGAATCATAATACACATAACCACTTGTAACATAGGAATTTTGCAAAGCATCGTAAACTGAAACATAATAAGTTCCCATACATAAACTATCAATATATTGTGTTGTTGCTCCATTACTCCAAACAAACTGATATGGAGAAGTTCCTCCTGAAGGATAAACTGCAATCATACCATCGCAAGCACCAAAGCTTGTTTCGTTATAAACATCTGTATAAGCATTTAAAAGTGTGGAAGATGAGTCCATTAAGCTAACAGTTACTGATTGTGAACACTGATTATTATCAGAAACATTTACAGTATAAACACCTGATGAAATTTGATTTAAATCTTCTGTAGAAATTCCATTATTCCATACGTATTGGTATGGTGGAGTTCCGCCAGTAACTGTTATATCAATTGAGCCATCCATTGCATTTGGACTACTTGGCATAACATAATTATATGCAATATTAATATCACAAGGATTTGTTCCATTAATTACTACCGAATCACAATACGAACTACTGCAACTATCAGCTGTTATTATATATAAACATACACTATAATATCCTGGAGTTGTAAGGTAAAATACAGGATTTTGTACACTTGAAGTTGTAGATGTTCCACCTCCAGAAACAGACCAATACCAAGAAATTACATTTATTTGACTACTATCCATATTTTGAGAATAATCATAAAACGCATACGGTCCAGGATCTCCCATGCTTATTGAATCTGGATAATATGCAAAATATGCCTGACAAGATGATGATGTAGAAGTTGAAGAATCAATTAAACTTAAAGTTAAAGATTGTGAACATTGATTATTATCAAAAACATTAACAAAATATGTCCCAAAAGGAATTTGATTTAAATCTTCTGTTGTTGTTCCATTATTCCAAATATATTGATATGGAGGTGTTCCGCCCGTAACTGTAATATCAATAGAACCATCAGTGGTATTTGATCCACTAGGGTCAATAGAAGTATAATTAACTGAAATGTCACAAGAATCACTACTTTTAATAAGCTGAAAATATGATGCAGCTGTATAATCACAAGCACCATCATTTATTGGATAAGAACCTATAGGAATAATATATTTAACTGTGTCAGCACCATTAATAAAATATACTGTTGCTGTGGTTAAATATCCATTATCAATGGGTTCGCAATCGTAAATTTGTAAACCCCAGCCTTGTGAATATGCATCAAAACCATAAATCTGAGACCAAGGACCGGCAGATGCAAAATTGCCAGTTAAAGGAGGTTGTAAATCACATATACAAGCTGTAAAGAAAGGATTGCTTGCTGGTAGTGTTGATGTAAAGCTAAAATTGTTAAAATTGTTGCCCCCATTACAAACATATCCAAAATCAGATGGGCTACATCCCAATACCGTGTCAGGAAGACTCGTTATACTATCATTCCATCCACTTATAGATGGTAATAACTCAACTGTTCCATAATTTCCAGGGATAGATTCATTTAATTGACCTGGTCCATAACCAGGAGCTAGTAGATAAAATCCAAGGTCAGAAACATAAGTGTGCTGACCAGTGAATGATACTTTGATTATTGTATTTGAGTCCACAATCATTGATTGTGAAAATGCACTTGTTCCAAATAACAAGGCAAAAATCAAGTGTAAAAATTTCTTTTTCATAATATTTAATTTAAAAGTTAATTAATTGTTTTGTGTACATATTAAAAACACAACTTATTTAAAAAGTTGCCTGAGGTTTTAAAATTTTTTTCTAATTCCAAATTTAATAACAAAAGTTTTAGAGTTTCCCTTAATTGTACTTGAAGAATTAAAAAACGATGCAATTGTTTGCCTGTAAGCAGGTTCGATAAATATTCCAAGATTTTCAGAAATATTATAATTTATGTTTATTGCCACAGTTCCACTAATAATGAACAGTTTATACGGAAATGTACGGATATAAGTTTCATTATTTTGTAAGTCGTTTGAAATATTTATGCCTTCCTTTTTGTACAAATATCCTGTTATAATTCCAAACTCCGGAGTTATTTCAAAATTATTGTATTGGAATCTGTAACCAAAACTTAAAGGAATCTCAAAATATGTGTAATTGTTAAGATATTCTTTATTTTTTAAAGAGTCGTATTGAATGAATCTTATTGAATCATACATATTTACTGTACTAGAATCTGTAATGTCAACCCATGAAGAGTCGTATAAATGAATAATTGAATCTTGTACATATGTGTAATGATAATATCCGCCAACTGTGTCAATATTATAATATGTTCCGTTTTGCTCAAAATCGTAATGATTATTGTTAAAAATCAGGTTTGTTTTCTCGCTAGGATTATTAAGAATTAAGCTGAAATTATAATTATCGGCAATATTTGTATATCCAAGCCCAACTTTGAACATTATATTATTTTTAAAGAAACCTCCACTAATCCCAAATGAATTATATGATAATGAATTTTGTACAGCATTGTTTTTTTGTTCTATCAATTTTTCAAATTCGATATTATCTGTTTTATAAAATGTTGAACTTAACGAAGGCATCCAAAAAATGTCCAAAAACCAGCGATTTTGAGCTTTTAAATATTCCTTTAATAATGCCGAATCTATTGCTAATAAATTCATGTTGTAAGTTTCAGTTTCAAAAGGAATTTGCTCAAATGGCAACGATAACATTTTGCTGTAATAAATTTCTGAATTTAAACTTGTTTCAGTTCTATTAAAGCTGTTATTGACTTCACTATTTTTCGTCATTGCGAGGTGGTCATTGAGCCTAGTCGAAATGTACGAAGAAATCTCTTTTTGATTATTCAATGTATTAAGATTTATTTCAGTTGAAATTTCATTTTTAGTAATATTTGCCTTTGCAATAGAAGCATTCGATTTATTTTCTGTGATTTTTACAGAATTATTTTCAGAATTTGAAACGATATTATCGGAGTTTACTTTTTTGTTTTTTGAAGAATTGATATTTGAAAGTTTGACTTTTTCTGTTGTTTGTGTTTTATCTGTTTCCGTCATTGCGAGGTGGTCATTGAGCCTAGTCGAAATGTACGAAGCAATCTTTTTCTCTTTTGAATCTTCTAATATATTAGTATTTTGTTCTGTTGAGAATTCATTTTCAGTAGATGGTTCATTATTAATCAATACTGTCGCTTTCTCTACAATTTTAGAATTTTGAATATTTGAACTTTGTAAATCGACACTTGAATTATTCAACAAACTAAAGTATAAAACAACTCCAGTAATAACTGTAAATAAGCTAGTTCCGATTATTAATTTAACTGCATGAAAATGAATCATGTTTTGAAAAAACATAGTTTTATCAATTCGTTTTTTTACAGTTTCTGTAGGCGTAACAGAAAGGTTTTCAAGCGAATCGAAAATTAATTTTTCTATATCTTTATTGTCGGTCATATTGCAAATTTTGCTTCTTTATAATTCTTCATTAACGCTTCTTGTAAATGTTTTTTTGCCTTAAATAATTGAGTTTTCGATGTGCTGAGCGAAATTCCTAATTCATCGGCAATTTCCTGATGGCTATATTTTTCAATAACATACATATTAAACACAACTTTGTAACCATTTGGCATTTCGTTTATTTTTTTGAGAATTTCATGAGGTTCAATATCGGGATATGAATTTTTTTCTTCCGTTTCGGAAATTTGATTTGCTGTGCTAAAGTCATCAATATCCTGTGTAAAAGCATGTTTCAAGTTATCTCTCAAGTGATTTAATGCTGTATTTACAGTAATTCGTTTAATCCAAGAATACAAAGAACCTTCATTTTTAAGCTCGAACGATTTAATGCTTATGAAAATTTTTATAAAAGCATCATGCAAAATATCTTCTGCTTCCATTCGATTTTTGGTATAGCGAATACATACTCCAAGAAGCAATGCTGAATATTTTTCGTACAGCACATCTTGGAATTTCTTTTTCCCTTGTTTACAGCCATCTACAATTTCCTTTTCTGAAAACATGTATTCTTCCACTGTTAATAAAACACTAAAGTATGAAAAGGTTGTCTGATAAATTAAATTAATTTTCTAATAATTCATTTAGAGCAGTTTCTATGTCAGGGTATTTGAATTTAAAATTGTCATCAATTAGTCGCTTTGGAATTACAGATTGTCCTTCGGTTAAAACACTTGCACCTTCGCCATAAATTAATTTTAAAATCCATTTTGGAACATTAAAAAATGCAGGTTTATGAAGCTTTTTTGAAAGGCTTTTAGTGAAATCTTTATTTTTTATAGGATTGGGCGAAACAATGTTGTATATTCCTTTAGCATCAGGGTTGTTGATTAAAAACTCAAAAGCATTTAGCAAATCTTTAATATGAATAAATGAAAAATTTTGATTTCCAGTTCCAATATTTCCACCCAAATAATATTTAAATGGTTTTATCATTTTTGGAAAAGCACCACCATTTTTTCCTAAAACAATTCCAAATCGTGTGATGATAGTTCTTACACCTGATTGTTCTGCTTTCTTTGCTTCATTTTCCCAATCAAGAACTAATTTGGAAATAAAATTCTTTGAAAAATTATTACTATATTCGTTGAGAATCCCGTCGTTCGAGTATATTCCAATTGCTGAGGCATTTATTAATAATTTTGGTTTTTGTACAGATTTTGAAATTATATCAACAATTCTCTTAGTTGTGTTAATACGACTATCATATATTTCTTTTTTGTATTTTGAAGTCCATTTGCCAATAATTGGTTTTCCTGCGAGATTAATTATAACATCTGAATTATAAATTTTAAAATTATTCGAATCAGAAAAGAAATCAGTTCGATTGAATTTAATAACCGAATGTCCCTTATTAGTGAGGAAATCTGCTAATGATTTTCCAATAAAACCTGAATGACCGATAATAGTTATGAGCATTTGTTAATAATTATTTCAATTATTTTTTCAAAAATAATAACCATTTTTGACGAAATACGTATATTTTTATGTTTAATAATAAAAATCGTGTACGAATGACGGATTCTCAAAAGATAATAACTGAAAATGCAAGACTAAAAGAAGAGCTTGAAGATATTTTCAAAAAATACGAAGAAGTCGTTGAACAAAACGATGAGCTACGAAAATTAAATCTTCAATATAGCGAAGAGATTAAAGCATTACCAAAAAAACTTGAAAAGGAATTGAAAGATAAAGAGTCTAAGTTCCTAAGATTTAAAATGGTAACTGTTTTGTTTTCGCAAGTAAGAGGTTTTACAAAATTGGCTGAAACCGAAAATCCTGAAGCATTAATTGATGAATTAGACAAATTTTATTTCCAATTTGATACTGTTGTTGCAAAATATAATATTGAAAAAATTAATGCAATAGGCGATACATATATTTCAGCAGGTGGAATTCCTAAGAAAAACCGAACAAATCCGTTTGAGGTAGTTATGGCTGCTCTTGAAATGCAGCAATATATGAAAAAGCTTCAGATAGAATCACAATGTCAGAATAAAAAAATATGGGATTTGAGCTTTGGAATCCACACAGGTCCAGTAACTGCTAGTCCTTTTGGGAAAAAGAAAATCTCGTATGATATTAAAGGCGAAACTGTTAATTCAGCAAGTAGAATTGAAGCCTCAAGCGATGCAAGTCGTATTTTGATTTCAGATATGACTTACGAGTTAATTCAAGAATTTTTCAGATGCGAATACGTTGGCAAACTTCCTGTTAAATATCAGGGAGATATGTCGTTATATACAGTTAAAGGTTTTCGACCAGAATATTCAGAAGATGATACAAGCTTAATACCGAATAAGAAATTTAAAATTCGTTTCCAGATAATTAAGTACGACGATTTGGAAGAATTTATGCTTGATAAACTTGAAAGAGAACTTCCAAAACATCTTTTCTATCATAATCTTAAGCATACAATTGATGTTGTGATTCAGGTCGAATTAATTGGTAGGAGCGAGGGTTTGAACGACGAAGAATTGTTATTAATGAGAACTGCCGGACTTTTCCACGATGCCGGACATATTATTCAATCACCAAATCACGAATATTATAGCACTGTTTTAGCAAGAGAAATTTTGCCTGAATATGGCTATAGCACTGAGCAAATTGATATTATTTGTGACACAATTATGGCAACTCAACTTCCTCCAAAGCCAACTAATTTAATGCAAAATATTATTTGCGATGCCGATTTGGATTATTTAGGTAGAACTGATTTTATACCAGTATCTGAAACTTTATATAAAGAATTGAATGCACAAAAAATTATTACAGATTATAATGTTTGGAACAACATACAAATCAAGTTTTTATCGGGGCATCACTATTTTACTGATACAGCAAACAAGCTTCGAGAAGTAAATAAGCAAAAACAAATTGATAGAATTAAAAGCTTAATTGTTGAGTGATATTAAATCTCAAATGGATTAATTTTATTAAAATCGGGGAGGTAATTATTTGAACTATTCAAGTCTTGAATCCAACCTTTCGAAAAACCATAATTATTCATAGTTTTTAGAACTTCGTCGTATTCTGATTTTGAAATTTTTCTATTTATTTCCGACGGCAATTTTGTTTTATTAGTAGGAAAATATTGTGACATTAAGGATATTGCAACATTTGTCGAAATTTCTTCAGCAATAAATTCCAGCAATTTTATACTATTATTAATATTATTTGGCAAAACTAAATGTCTGATTATTAACCCAGATTCGGCTAAACCTTCTTCATTAGTTATAAGTGTAGAGCCCTTTTGTCTGTACATTTCTTTTATTGCAATAGAAGCAAACTGAAAATAATTTTTAGTAGCAGAAAATTTTTCAGACAATTCATTATAAAAGTATTTAAAATCGGGCAAATATATATTAACATAATCTTCAAGTAATTCGATCTGTTTAACATTGTCGTAAGCATTAGAATTATAAACAATTATCGGCTTATGTCCTTTTAGTCTAATCTTATCAATAATAAATTTCATTTGAGGAATAAAATGTGACGGTGAAACAAAACCAACAGTGTTTATTCCATTTTCAAGAAACTCAATAATATTATTAATTACCAAATCAAAAGAAAAACTATTCAATTTGTAATTTTTATTGCTAATCTGATAATTTTGACAAAAAACACATTGCATATTACAATGTCCGAAAAAAACATTACAAATTCCTTGTGTCCCACCTATTACTGGCTCTTCTCCCTTATGTAAACATATATTTATAACACCAGATTCGACTCCAGACTTACAAAAACCCAATTTTTTTGAGTATCTATTGACTCCACAAACATTTGGACACAGCTTACAATTGGTTAATTCTGGAAAAGTAATTTGATTATTTAACATATTACAAATTTAATACTTTCTTAAACTTAGAATTTGTTTTACCTTTGCAAATGACTAATTCTGAAAAAATATCTTTAAAGACCAACTTAGTTCTTGAATGTACAAAAGTCCTAAATAAAAAAGCTTCAACAGCTAAACAGGCAATGGACGAAAATCAGCAACAAGCTAACGAGTATGGTCTTCCAAAAGACAGATACGACTCATTCAGAACACAATTGCTTCAAAAAAAAGACTTATTTGCTGCTCAATATCAGAAAATTGTGGAAGATATTAAGCTTTTTGAATATGTTGATAGCAAAACTACTTTTTACAAAATAAAATTTGGATCAGTAGTAATTACCGATGCTCAAAACTTTTTTGTTGCTGTTGGAATGGGAAAAGTTGTAATTGATAATTCCGACTTTTTTGTAATATCTTCTAAAGTCCCAATTTTTAATGCAATGAAAGACAAATCTGCAAAAGATACCTTTGTATTTAATGGTAAGGAATTTTTAATAAAGGAAGTTTTTTGAGAATAATGTTATAAAAATATTCTTATTTTGAATAATCTTTTTCAGAAATCAAATTGCCTTTTTCGTCCCACATCAACCATTTTCCTGATTTTTTGCTATCGACGTATTCCATTTGATAACGCATAGTTCCGTTATCGTCCCAAATTAGCCACTTTCCATCTTTTTGATTATTTTTATAAGTGGCTTCGGCGGTTTTTACTTGTTTGTCGTTGTATGTTATCCAAGTGCCATGCATTTTGCCTTTCGAGTATGAACGAATTTCGTTTAAATTGCCATTATCAAAATAAATATTGATGATTCCGTCTTTTAAACCATCAGAAATATTCATTTCTAGCTTTTTGTTTCCGTTTTCGAAAAACTCAGTATATAAACCAGAATAAAGACTTTTGTCTTCGTTGTGATACAATCCTTCTGCATCTTCAACAATTTGAGCAAACGAATTAGTTGAAAAAAATAATATAAAAAATAAGAAAGGGAGTATAACCGAAAAATATTGTTTATTCATGTTGAAATAAAGGGATTATGAAAATTTTCCCCAAATATAAGAAAAGTTGCTTATTTAACAGCTACTGATTCAAGTTCAACTTTTAAAGTATTTACAGATGATTCTGCATTAATATTTTTCAAAAGGCTATTTTGATATGAAATATAGTTAACTGATAAATTATAAGTTCCAGGTGTCATATTATTTATGCTGAATTTTCCATCAAAATCAGTATAAACTACATCATCTGTTCCATCAACTTTAACTGCAACACCTGTAAGTGCTTCGCCAGTAATCTTATCAAGTACTTGACCGCATATTGTTGCTTTTTGATTTAGAGATTCCGATTTGTTATTATCGTTTTTAGAAAAAGCTACAAAATTAATTGTTAGAAATAATGCGATAATTGATAATG
>MEND01000215.1:0-16463 GCA_001768975.1 Bacteroidetes bacterium GWA2_31_9
TAAATAACTTACAAAAGTTTTACTTAGCATGTAATCTTTGCGTCGATTAAATATTTCAGATGCTTTAAGATTTAATTCACTGATAATCCCTTTTTTGTCGAGAAGCATGTAGCCAATTGGTGCTTTATCAAATAAGTTAAAATATTTTGATTTTGCAATTTCAAGTGCGGCTCTGTTATCTCTTAATTCCTGATTTTGAAGGTTTAACTCAATTTGATGAATCTGAAATTCTTCAATTAATTTTTGTAATTCCAGATTAGATAAATTATTATAATTATCGTCGCTTTTTTTAAAAATACTTTCAGCTTTTTTTCTTAAACTATCCATAGTCAAAAAAATTATTGAGGTAATGAAAAATAGAATGTTGAACCCACCTCCGTAGCTGATTCACACCAAATATCTCCATTGAGTAATTCAACATAGCATTTTGCAATTGTAAGCCCAAGCCCTAACCCAGATGTAAAATTATCTTTATTAGGCAGTTGAATAAATGGTTTGAATAATTTTTGCAAATCACAGTCAGATATTCCACAACCTGAGTCTTTTACATAAAAAATATAATTATTGTTTTTTGTATAATATCCAACTTCAATATGTCCTTTTTGTGTGAATTTGAAAGCATTGTCTATTAATATTTTTAAAATACTTTTTAATATTTTTTCATCTAATAAAGCATTGTGATTTTTTTCAAAATCTGTAATTACCAACTTAATATTTTTTTCATTACTAATTACGGAATAATCATTTACTAAGTTTTTCAGAATTGAATTAATATTAAATTTATTTTTACAAAAAACTATTTCACCAGCTTTTAAACTAGTAAGTAATAATATATCTTCTATATTTTTTATAAGCATGTTACTTCCACAGCTTATAGAATTTCTATAATAGTTTAATTTTTCTGCCGATAAATTTTGTTTACAAATTAGCTGTGAGTATCCAACAATTGAATTTAACGGTGTTCTGATTTCGTGTGATATTGTATTTAAAAAGAATGTTTTAAGCTTATTGCTTTCTTCTGCTTTTTTTAACGCTTCAATAAGTTCTTTATCTTTAATTTTCTTTTCGGTAATATCTATTACAGCCGATAAAATATAATCGTTTTTTACAAGTACTGAGTTAAATTCTACATTAATTATATGATTAAATTTTTTAAATAAAGAAAATTCTTTAACCTGTTTTTCTTTTGATGTTATTATATCATCAATAAAACTATAAAACTCATCTTTCTTACCTTCAGCAATATAAGATATGATTGGTTTATTAATTAAAATGTCTTTTGGATGTAATAATAATTCTGATGCTTTTAAATTGCAATCCAAAATAACTCCCTTCATATCTAAAAGAAAATATGCAATTGGAGCTACATTAAACAAATTGAAGAATTTCCGTTCAGCAATTTTTAATTTTTCGATATAATCATTTAGCTCATTATTCTGAAGTTCAAGCTCTATCTGATAAACATGAAGTTCGTGAAGAAGTTTTTTTACATCATCAATTTTATCTTCGAGTTCTACATTTTGTAATTTTAATAGTTCTTCTGCTTTTTGGCGTAGTCTGTCCATTTCGAAATATTTTTAATTTGAAAATATTAAATTTCATCAAAAAGGGTTGCAAACTGACCCTTTATTGGAGAAAATGCATTGACTTTGAATTTTTTACCTAATACTTTGGCATCCATTTCAAAATTGTATTTCTCATCATTTAATGCTACTTTTCCATAAATTTCTATCCATTTTTCTTCAATTCCAGGTATTACTTCTTTTACAGTTTTTCCAATAATATTTTTCTTTTTTAAACCTGTTATTTTTTCATAGCTTTCGTTCAAGTCAATAAATTTGTAGTCAATAGCTTTGTTTTTGCTATCAAGTATAATTTCATGAAGTGCAAAACCATTTTTCATATTATGGAATAGTGAGCGATATAAGTTTCTGTTAATCAATAATTCGTCTTCTGTTCTTAATCTTAAAATAACCATTGCATATTTTTGTGCAATTTGTTGAACCAAAAATAAATCATCTGAATTAAAGTCTGATATCTTATCAGCTAATACAATCTGCCCAATTAATTTATCTTCGGCAATTACTGGAACTGAAAGAAAATTTTTCCATGAAATTTTTCGTTTTGGGAAATACTTTTCTTTTGCATAAGATTTTGGTTCGTTTGTGAAAAAACCTCGTCGCATGTTTAATCCATCTCCGCAAAAGCATGAATACTTATTGTCTTTATCTGGTATTGATGAACACTTATTGTCTGTTAAACACTGCACTGCCCCAGAAGTATATATTAGTTTTTCTATTTCAGCAGTTTTAGTATTTATAGTTGATACATAACCATCGTTACATGGGACAAGTTCTTTTAACTTTTCAAAAATATAGGAAGTAAATGTTTTTATATTTAAAGTATTACTAAGAATTTCTATACTTATTTCAGCTAAAACATTATTAACTCTTGCTATTGCATTTGCTTTTATTTCTGCTTCAACTTCCGAGTTAATATCTTGAATTTGAGCTATTGAATGAAGCGGTTCTCCATTTTGGTCAAATACCATTGTTACATTCAAATGTCCCCATACAATTTTTTTATCTTTTCTAATATATCTTTTATTTAGGTTAAAAGAAGGTATTTCTTTTGCTTGTAATTTTTTTGTAAATTCTATTGTTTCTGTAGCATCTTCTTCAAATGTTATATCAAAATTTGTAAGCTTAAGAAATTCATTTTCAGAATATCCAAGAAAATTGCATAAAGTTTTATTCACTTTCAGAAATTTACCATCAGGAGTACCAAGTGCAAAACCAATTGATGAATTTTCAAAAGCACTTCTAAATCGCTCTTCACTTGAAATTAGTTCAACCTCTGTATTTTTTCTTTCGCTGATATTTCGGTTAAAAATATAAATACAATCGTCGATAGGAACTACTTGATGATAGTACCAACCCGGAGCAGCAAATTCGTTCGATATACAATACTCTTCCTCATAAGGAACACCAGATTCAACAACTTTTTTATATTTTTCAAAAAATCCATTTTTAATATTTACCGGAAATAGTTCGCAAATACCAAAACCAATTAACTGTTCTCTTTTCATTGAAAGCTGATGTTCGGCATTTTTATTTATATCAACTATTGTAAAATCAATAATTTTTAAGCTTTCAGTTTTGGCTTTTAATAAGTAGAAGGCATCTAAACCTGTATCAATAACCGTTTTAAATCGCAATTCGCTTTGTTTTAATTCTTCTTGTGATTTATATAATTCAGAAACATCAATAAACGAAATTACAACACCGTCCATGAATCCCTTTTGAGTAAGATATGGCATTATTTTCATTTCGTACCACTTGCCATTAACTCTAACAATTTCGTAAATTGAATTGTGCTTTTTTAATATTTCCTGAATTTTAGAAAGTATGTCGTTATCTTTTATATTGTGAGTTATATCAGAAATTGGTCTGTTATTATCATTCTTTTTAAGGTTAAAAATATCTGTAATATTTTCAGTAAACTTTCTGATTCGTAAGCTTAAATCAAGAAAAATAATTCTGATTTCAGAATTTTGAAGCAAGTTTTCCATATCGCTGTTCATCACAACTAGGTCGTGGTTTTTTGCCTGAAACTCAGTATTTACGGTATAAAGCTCTTCATTAACCGACTGAAGTTCTTCGTTAGTTGACTGAAGTTCTTCATTTGCAGATATTAACTCCTCGTTTGTTGATTGCAATTCCTCGTTTGTGGTCTCAAGCTCTTCAATGCTCGATTGCAAATTTTCTTTAGTATGTTTTAATTCTCCTTCTAAATCAAAAATTCGCTGTTGTGCCTGCTGGTCAATATCTTCAAATGATGTAGCTTCTTGTGGACTGTATGGCAATTCCTTTTTGGTAATAAAATATATTATAACAAATCGACTTGTTGTTTCATTTGGTGATAGCGGAACAAACTTTAAATCAATAATATATGATTCTTTGTCGGATTTAATAAATTTTATATTTGGATGTAATATTTCTTTGCCCGATTTAATTACCTTATTTATAGCAATATTGAATGTAAGTTTTAAGCTTGACGGAACCATATTGGTTATTATGTATTCAAACCCACTTGCAAGTTTTTTATTTTTTGGTAAAGTAAGATATTTATTAGGGTCGCCAAAAGAGTTTACAATTTCACAATTTTCATTAACTATAACAGTATCAGGAGTGTTATCTTCGAGCAATTTTTCGGTAAAAATACTAACCATATCAACGCTTAAAATTTTTGTTGTAAACTGCTTTCGTTGATGAAGCGAATGTGTTGCAGTTGAAATAGCTGGCTTTGTTGAAAGTAGTTCTATTGGGAGTTTTGCCAGATTTTTAGATTTAAAAAACTTCCATTTTAGGTTTACAGGCTCATAAAAGTGTTCCATTTCACCAATAGACTCACTACTACCTAAAAATAAATATCCACTTTTGTGCAATGCAAAATTAAATAGCGAAAGTACTTTTTGTTGCAGTACAGTTTGAAAATAAATAAGTAAATTTCTACAAGATATTAAGTCTATTTTATTGAATGGTGGGTCTTTTATAATATTGTGAGTAGCAAAAACAATCATCTCACGTATTTCGTCATTGATTTTATAACTATCGCCAGTTTGATTAAAAAATTTATTAAGCCTTTCAACTGATACGTCTGCTGTAATACTTGCATTGTAAACCCCTGCACTGGCATATTCTATTGATGTTTTGTCAACATCGGTTGCAAAAAGTTTAATATCATTATTACGATTATTTTTTAGCATATATTCTTTAAAAAGAATTGCTATTGAATAAGCTTCTTCACCTGTTGAGCAAGCCGATACCCAAATTCGGATTTCATCTTTAGCAGTTTTATTATCAAAAATTGCAGGAATTATTTCATTTTCAACTATATTAAATGCTTCAGTGTCTCTAAAAAATTTAGTAACACCAATTAGTAATTCGTTATATAAAGTTCGTTGTTCAACTTTTGAAGAAAATAAATAATCAAGATAATCATCAATTCTTTCAATTTGATTTATTGTTAATCGCCTTTCAACTCTACGTGCAATTGTGGCGTTTTTATAAAATGTAAAATCTAAACCGAATTTTTCTTTTATTAAAAGAATAATCTTTGTTAAGCTATCTTCTGCCGCAGCAAAAAAATCTTTAGTTTTTTCTTTGTCTTGAATAAATGGGTGTTTTACATAAGAAATTACTTTTTCTGGAATCTCCTGCGGTGGAAGAATAAAATCGACTATCCCAGATGTGATAGCACTTTTGGGCATTCCATCAAATTTAGCAGAATCGGGGTCTTGAACAATTACAATACCGCCAAGCTCTTTTATTGATCTTACTCCTCGACTTCCATCGCTACCTGTTCCTGAAAGAATTACACCAACTGCTTTTTCTTCAAAATCTTCGGCAAGCGAATGTAGAAAAATATCAATTGGTAAATTAAGTATATGAAGAGTATTTTTTTCGGTAAGATGAAGTTTTGAATGAAAAATTTTCATATTCATTCTTCTGGGTATCAAATAAATATTATTTGGTTTAACCATCATTCCATCTTCGGCAGTATGAACAGGTAAAGTTGTTCTTTTAAGCAAAATCTCAGGCATTAAGCTCTTGTAATCAGGCGATAAATGCTGAATAATAACATAAGCTAATCCGCTATCTAATGGAACTTTTGAAAAAAAAGCTTCAATTGCTTCTAAACCACCAGCTGATGCACCAATGCCAACAACGTAAAAATCTTTAGGAATATTCATATATAATTTTGTATTTTAAAAAAACTCACCAAAATCCAAATATAATTTAATTAAATTATTTTAAAAACTTTTTCATTATATATATATCAACGCTTTATACCAAAAATAAAAAAAATAATTAAGCATTTTAAGTAATCGTTTTACTTAAATATATTTTTATAAATACGTTATATAATTTGAACTTATTTTTTATACCAAGATTACTAAATCATATCACTACAAACCGACTAAATTCTTGTTAATCCTCTACGAGGAAAAATTGAATTTCTATTATGTTGTTTTATTGTCATTTAAGCTCAACGAGCTATTCAACGTAGGTGATTTATTTCAATAAAATAAAAACTACCCAAAATCCCAAATTACCTCGAGAGGTTTAACTATTAAATAGTTCCAAGAAAATTAAAATTTTAGTCGGTTAGTAGTGATAAAATATATATATCACCTTAAAAAAAGAATTAGCCAAATTATTCTACTTTGTGAACAGATTTAACTTCAGGTAATTTCTTCAAACGAGAAATTACTCTTGCCAAATGATCTTTTCCGTTAACAAAAATAGAAACTGTAAATGAAATAATTCCACCATTTTGGTCATCAATTTTTGAACTTCGTATTTGAAGTTTTAGATCGTTATTTATAATATTACAAATCTTATTTTGAATTGAAACATTGCCTTTTGCAGTAATTTTTATAAAAGTATTCAATGGAACATTTTCACTTAAATTTCTCCAACGTGCTTCTATAACTCTATATGGATAATTTGTAATTAATGATTTAGCATTTGAACAATTTGTTTTATGAATTTTCAATCCTTTTGTAATAGAAACAAATGCAAATATTTTGTCGCCTGGTATAGGGTTACAACATTTTGAATACTGATATGCATAAGAAATAGATTGATTGTCAACTTCTAAATAATTTCCCTTAGTATCTTCAAAACTATATGAAGTATTAAAGTCATATTCTTCTGAAATATTTTGTTTTTCAAGTTCTTCTTTTTCAGCTGATTGAATTGCTTTTTCAATTTTAGTAGAATCAAGCTTCCCCTCTCCCATTAACTGATATAAATCCAGAATAGTGTTGCATTTATAAAAAGTAGCAAGAATTTGAATATTGATATCATTAAATGGAATTTCGAGACTTTCAAACTTATGCTTGATAATTTCTTTTCCATCATCAGCATGCTTATACTCTTCAGCTTTTAACGACTGTTTAATTTTTGAAATTGCTTTAGAGCTTTTTGCAAAATCTAACCACGAATGATTTGGTTTCTGATTTTTTGAAGTTGAAATTTTTACAGTATCGCCATTTTTAAGAGTATGTCTAATCGACACCATCTTATCATTAACTATTGCACCATTGCACGAATCACCTATATCTGTATGTATATCATAAGCAAAGTCCAACACAGTCCATCCATCAGTAATTCGTTTTAAATCTCCTTTAGGTGTAAAAACAAAAATTTCGTCAGTATATAGGGCCTTCTTTTCTTTGCTTTGAGCTTTTTTTAACCCTCTAGGATTTTGAAGTGCTTTTCTTATAGTTGAAAATAAATCGGCTTGTAAATCTCTTGATTTTTTTTCTTTATATTTCCAATGTGATGCATAACCCATTTCAGCAACTTCATCCATTCGACGAGTACGAATCTGAACTTCAACCCATTTCCCTTCAGCTCCTATAACAGTTGCATGTAGCGACTCGTAACCACTGGATTTTGGAACAGTAATCCAATCTCGCATTCGTTTTGGATTTGGAGTATATTCTTCTGTAACTAATGAATAAACCTTCCAACATTCAGCTTTTTCATTTTCACAAGTTGAATTAATAATCACCCGAATAGCAAATAAATCGTAAACCTTTTCAAATTCGACTTCCTGAGTAAGCATTTTTTTCCAAATAGAAGGAATCGACTTTACTCTACCAAAGACCTCACAATCAATTTCATATTCTTTAAGTTTTTTCTCAAGTGGTTCAATAAAATCAGAAATATAATTTTCTAAAGTATCTCGGGTTTTAGCTAATTTTGATTTAATATCAACATATTTTTCTGTATTGAAATAATACATACATAAATCTTCAAAATCGGTTTTAATGTTGTATAAACCAACTCTATGTGCAATAGGAGAATATAAAATAGAAGTCTCAGTAGCTATTTTCTTTTGTAAATCTTTATCAAACTTTGATAAGTTTCTCATTTGAAACAACATACTTGCTAACTTAATAAGTATAACTCTTAAATCGTCAGAAATAGTAAGAAGTAATTTGATAAAATTATCAGTTTGATTGTGATATTTTGAAGTGTCTAATGCTGATATTTTCTTTAATCCATTAACAATTTCAAGAATTTCGATATTCAAATTTGCTTTTAAATCGTCAGAACTTATTGTTAAATCTTTTGATAAATTATAAATCAAATATGCTACGGCTGAATCAGAATCAAGATTTAGTTCATTTATAATTATTTCTGCAACATTAGTGACTGTTTCAATTATATTTTCGGCAAAATCAATTCCTTTTGTTGTTGAAATATTTGCAAATAATTGTCTAAAAAAGTCTTTATTTATCGGACTTTCTAATGAAATTTCATTGAAAAAATTATCAATACTTAAATCTATTTTGCTTTTATCTTGAACATTATTCATAAGTTGCAAAATTATTTAAATATTTATTTTAAAAAAGAGCCAAATATCTTTTATTATATGAATAAAGTTAACAATTTGTTGATAGCTCATTCAAGTGTAATAAATACAGTTTTGCACAAGCACGTGCATCACTTAATGCTTCGTGATGATTTAAAGGAATATCCAATATATTGCAACAATTGCCTAAACTTGCTGAAGTAAAGCCTTTAGCTCGATATATTTTTACAGTACATTCCCATTTCGGGGGCAAGTTTAAATCATTATAATTCAGAGCATAATGCTGCATTGTTTTTAATAAAACATTTCTATCGAATGACTCATTGTGTGCTACAACAACTTTTGATTCAAGCTTTTGTTTAATTTGAGGATAAAGTTCGGCAAAAGTCGATTTTTTCTCAGTATCTTTAGGTCTAATTCCATGAATATTAATATTCTGTTGCCAGTAATAATTATCAGGCGGTTTTATTAGGGTATGAAATTCATCAATTATTTTTCCATTTTCAACTGTAACAATCCCAACAGCACAAGCACTATTCTGATATCCGGTTGCAGTTTCAAAGTCTATAGCTACATAATTATACATCAACTTAATATATTAAATTTTAAATCCTAAAATGCAAATATCATCCAATTGAGGATATTCAGCTTTCCAATTATTAAAGTTTTCTTCTAGTTCTGTTTTTTGTTTGTACATTTCCAAATTACAATTCTTCAAAAGTAGCTCCTTTAAATTGCTATATTTAAACTTTCCTCCTTTTTCGCCTCCGAATTGGTCAGCATAACCGTCTGAAAACAAATAAATTATATCACCTGAATGCAAATTAAAAGTATGATTTTTAAATTCTCTTTTAGTTCCAAAAAACTGACCGATTGGCATTTTGTCTGGTTTGATTTCTTCAAGATTTTCCAAATTTCTAAAATTTGGAGAATCTGTATCACGAACCTCTGGTTCGTAAGACAACAATCCAGAGGATTGTGTTACTGTACGTACTATCCAAAGGGGGTTATTTGCTCCTGACCATTGTGCTTGAAAAATGTCTGAACCACTGATTTTAGATTGATTTGTTTGATTACTCTGATTACTGTTTACTGAATCCTGTTCACTTTCTTCACTTGGGGCTTGGAATCCTGAACTAAATTCAGGACAGGTCTTGGAACTTGGGGCTTGAGACTTTGAGCTTTGAACTTGGGATGTTATCACAACAAGACTCATATCCATTCCATCATAAGTTTCTTCTTCTTGCCCTGTCTGATTCAGAGAGTTAATAACCATTTCACGAAGTTTATCAAGAATTTCGGAAGCGATAATTTTATCAGAAAAATTTAACCCATTTGATATTTCATTTAAAAATGCTATTCCAAGCATACTCATAAAAGCACCTGGCACTCCATGTCCAGTACAATCGGCCACAGCTATTATCAATGATTCGGCATTGTCAGTATCATCGGAAATTAACTGATTACTATTTACTGACAACTGTTTACTGACAAGCTTCTTCGCCCAATAAAAATCGCCACTAACGATATTTCGAGGTTTAAATAATATAAAATAATCGGCAAAATTTTCTTGAAAAATAATTTCAGGAGTTAGAACTGCTCCTTGAATTTGTTCTGCATATTTTATACTGTCGGTAATTTCTTTTTGTTGCTCTTCGATTGTGTCTTTTTGCAGTAGAATTTTCTTATTATAAACACTTAATCTAAAGTTAGCTTTTCGCTTCTGAATAAACATTCTAAGGATAAAAATTGTAAAAATTATGATTATCAATAAAACTACAATAAAAGAATAAATCAAAATTCTTTGCATCTGATTTTGTGATAATTGAGACTCTAATTCAAGTTTGCTAATTTTTAATTCTTTTTCCTTTTTTTCAGTATCAAATTTTGCTTGGAGTTCTGATATTTGCTTTGTTTTTTCATCATCGGCAAGCGTATCTTTATATTGAATAAATAATCTGGCATTTTCATAAGCATCTTTGTACTTTCCTTGCAATGAATTTAGTTCGGATAAAATATCATAGCAAACTTTTATAAGTTCTTTTGATTTAATCTCTTCTGCTATTTTCAATCCTAAATTAATCTGAAAAAGTGATTTATCATATTGCCCATCATACATATAAATTTCTGAACTATTGATAAGAGTCATCGCCATATTGCTTTTATCTCCAATCTCTTCACTGATTTTATATGATTGCTCATAATATTTTAGAGCCTTTTCATTGTCTTTACTCTCATTATATATACTTCCTAGGTTATTCAGTGTCATACTTTCCGCCACTTTGTCGCCAATTTCCTGACTAATTTTTAACGATTGATTGTAATAGTCAATACATTTTGGAAAATCTTGTTTATAATAATAAACATTAGCAATTCCATTCAAGCAAGTTGCAATTCGTTCTTTATTTTTCAGTACTTTTAAAATGTCTAATGTTTCAAAAAAATATTCTAAAGATTTATCAAAATTACCTTGATATGCATACAATATTCCCAAATTTCCATAATTAGAAGCAATTAATTGTTTATCATTTACTTGTTCGAGAATTTGTAACGATTCGATAAACTTATGTATTGAAATATCGTAATTTCCAAGTCTTAGATTAGCTGCTCCAATATTACTTAATGCACTGGCAATACCATATTTATCATTTATTTCGGTTGCTAAATTCAAGGCTTTTTCTTGCCAAATAATTTCAGCATTAAAATCTCCAAAATTGTCGGAATTTTGTCCTAATAATGAAAAAATATTAATTTTTTGTGATTTTAGTTTTTTTACAAAAATTATATCTTCATTTTCAAATAATAAAGAATCAATCAGAATTAATGCTTTTTCTAAATACAATTTAGCTTGAGATGGATTGGAATTTTTATATTCTAATGAAATACTTTTAAAAGTTGCTATTTTATTTGTATCTTTTTTTTGAAGCTTTAAAACATTTAGTAATGAATCTATTTTACTAGAGTCTGCATATATTTGCAAACTAAAAGCAAATAAACTGACTAATATGATGATGATAAATTTCATTATTGTCAACTAAAATAGATAAATTATTTAGAATGGCAATTTCTGAAAATTTTAAATACCTTGCTAATAAAATTCTTTAAAACATTAGTGTATAAAATAATTGCATACGGCGACTCAATATTTTCAGGAAAATACACAAAATATTCTGAATTTAAACATGTAATCAATTATGAATCAAACGAAAAATTTCTCAGCCTAATAGATTCATCTGTTCCACAAATGCCAAATAGTTTATTAGTTTCTGATTTCAATATTGATTTTCCAAACCAAATAGAAGTTACTAATTCTGCATTATTTGTAGGAAATATTGAATTTTTAAAAAAATCAATTCCAAAATATGATTCGTCAATAGATTTATTGAAATTGAATTTAGAATCTCTAGTCAAAAATTTAAACATAATTTCAGGAAATATTAACATATTCAACACAAAAAGTTACGCATTTTTAATTGAGAATAACTTTTTAGCAAATTTCGATACAGCATTTGAAAAAGCATTAATCAAGACAGTTAAAGAAGGATACGATGAAATTATTAATAAAAATATTGAAAACGGAATCAAAAAAATTAAAGGAACTGGTTATGGCTTAACTCCATCGGGCGACGATTTTATTGCAGGTTTATTATTTGGATTACACATCAATGAAATTTTATACCAAAAAAAATTACTATTTTTAAAAAATCAAATATTTGAAATTGCTAAAAGCAAAAACTTATATTCGACTAATTTTCTGTATTTTGCAAAAGAGGGTTTATATTTTGAATATCTTAAAGCCCTAATAATTAATTTAGTATCGAATGATAAAACAAAAACTTTAGGTTCACTTAAAAAGGTTCTTTCTTATGGCGAAAGTTCAGGAAGTGATTTGTTAACAGGATTTTACTTATGTATCAAAAATAAAATTGGAATATGATAACAAAAGGATTTATTAAAAAAGGACAGTACTTTGATTCAGTTACTTTAATGATTATATCTAAAAACATTAAAAAGCTTGATGGAATTATTGATTCGTCAATTGTAATGGGTACAAACGAAAATAAATCGATTTTAAAACAAGCTGGTTTATATTGTGCAGACTTTGATAACTCTAGCGATGCCGAAATATTAATTGCTTTTCAGGCTAATTCTGAATCGGATATTGAAAAAGCTTTAACTGAAGTTGACAATCAATTAGTTAATATTCGTAAACAAAAAAGTAATGATGTAAATCGTAAACCAAAAAGTTTAGAAAATGCAAAATTGCAAATGCCTGATGCAAATTTAGTTTTAATTTCTGTTGCAGGAAAATATGCTACAAATGAGGCATTTACTGCTTTAAACAACGGTCTTAATGTTATGTTATTTTCTGATAATATAAGCGTTGAGAACGAAATTGAGTTAAAGTTAAAAGCTCGTGAAAAAGGCTTGCTGGTTATGGGTCCCGATTGTGGTACTGCAATTATTAATGGCATTCCGTTAGCTTTTGCAAATGTTGTAAATAGTGGAAATATTGGAATTGTTGCAGCTTCCGGAACTGGATTGCAAGAAGTTAGTTCAATAATTTCAAATTTAGGTGCAGGAATTTCGCAGGCAATTGGCACAGGAGGCAGAGATGTAAAAAAAGAAGTTGGCGGAATAATGTTTATTGAAGCCCTAAAAGCTTTAAATAATGACGATGCAACAAAAGTTATTGTACTTATTTCAAAACCACCTCACGAATCGGTTTTGCAAAAAATTTCGGAAGAAATAAAAAATATTAAAAAGCCTGTTGTTGGTATTTTTATAGGTGCAAATCCCGAAATATTAGCAAAAGCCGGAGCAATTTCAGCATCAAATCTTGAAGAAGCTGCGATTATAGCTGCAAGTATTTCAAAAAATGAAAATTACGACAATAGCCTCAATAATATCAAGTTAAGAAATTCCAAATTAGCTGAAGAAGCAAAAATTATTAGCCAAACTTGTAAAGGTAAATATCTTAGAGGTTTATTCTCAGGTGGCACACTTTGCGATGAAACTCAGCTTATTATGAAAGATTCGGTAGGTTATACATTTAGCAATACACCATTGAATGAAAAATTCAAATTAAATAATGTATGGATAAGTCAGGAAAATACAATTATTGACCTTGGCGATGATGAATTTACTGCCGGAAAGCCACATCCAATGATAGATTTTTCGCTTCGTTGCAAAAAAATTATTGAAGAAGCAAAAAGCCCTGATGTTGCAGTTATTTTACTCGATTTAGTTTTAGGTTTTGGTTCAAATATTTCGCCACTCGACGACCTTATTCCTGCAATTACTGAAACTAAAAAAGCAAATCCTGCAATTTGTATAATTACCTCAATTACAGGCACTGATAAAGACCCTCAAAATAGAGCTTTTATAAAAACTGAACTTGGAAAAATTGGAGTAATTGTTAAATCTTCAAATGTAGAAGCTAGTATATTGGCATCTAATATTATTAAGCTAAAGAATTAAATCTTTTAATTGCGTAAATATTCTCATATTCAATTAATAAAAATGCCACTGATTACACAAATTAACACAGATTATAACAACCAAAGGTTGTTTTATCTGTGTTAATTAATCTGTGAAGCAAATCTGTGATAATTAGTGCAATCTGTGGCAAAGTCTTCAAATAAATATATGTTTTATAATTTTAGCTACAATATGAAAATATTTACTTTATTTTTCTTTCTAATTTTTGTTTTATACTCAACATCTTTTTGCCAAACTAAAAAGTCTGTAAAAGCCTTATACACTAACGAAAGTGTAAAAATTGACGGTTTTTTGAATGAAGATATTTGGTCGAAAGCCGAAAAAGCAACAGATTTTATTCAATATGAACCACTTAACGGAGCTAAATCGTCTGAAAAAACCGAATTTTCGATTCTATACGACAATTCATCGGTTTATTTTGGAATTATGATGTATGACAATAACAAAGACAGTATTTACAAAGAGTTAGGTGTGAGAGACGATTCTGAGGTCAATTCTGATATGATAACGATAGCAATAAATCCATTTAACGATGGAATTAACGCTCTTGGATTTATGGTAACTGCTGCTGGAGTTATTATTGATGTTAAATACACCGAAAATGATGAAGATTTTTCATGGAACGCTGTGTGGTACAGCAATATTCAAATGTTAGATTCTGGCTGGTCGGCTGAAATAAAAATTCCATATTCGGCTTTAAGATTTCCAAAAAAAAATATTCAGGAATGGGGTTTAAATATTATTCGACAAGTGCGACGAAAAAGAGAACTAAGCAGTTGGAATTTTATTGATAATAAAAAGAATTCTGTTACAAATCAATATGGAATAATTACTGGAATTGAAAATGTAAAACCACCTTTTCGTTTGTCAGCAACACCTTACTTTTCGTCATACATACAACATAACGAACAGCAACAATTAAATTATACATTTAATGGTGGATTGGATTTAAAGTATGGAATTAATGAAAGTTATACATTAGATATGACTTTGATTCCCGATTTTGGTCAAGTAAAATCTGACGATAAAATACTGAATCTTACGCCTTTTGAAACTTTTTATGGTGAGAATCGACCTTTTTTTACAGAAGGAACTGAACTTTTCAGTAAAGGAGATATTTTTTATTCTCGTAGAATTGGTGGTGAACCAATTAATTATGAATCAGTTTACAATAATCTTGAACAAGGACAAACTATTAAAGAAAATCAGAGCGAAACAAAAATGCTCAATGCTACAAAAATATCAGGAAGAAGCCCTAAAGGGCTGGGAATGGGCTTTTTCAATGCTATGACGCAAAAATCAACAGCCATTATTGTTGATTCAGTCGGACAAGAGAGCAAATTTGAAACTCAGCCATTTACAAATTATAATATGATTGTACTTGACAAATCATTAAAAAATAATTCATATATATCTTTCTTAAATACAAATGTTTATAGCAATATTTTATTAGCTGATGTATCTGGAACTGTTTTTAATTTTAATGATAAGTCAAATACTTATTCATTTGGTGGAAATTTCTTTTTAAGCAATAGAGAATATAACAATCAATTAACCACAGGAAAACGTTATTCAATTGCAACAGGTAAGGTTTCTGGAAATTTCAAATTTGGTTATGATGCCAATATTATTGACACAAAATTTGCTCAAAACGATATGGGTTATTTACAAAATAACAATGAAACAAATCATAACTTATCGGTTGAATATAATTTGTACGACCCATTTTGGAAAATGCTTAATTGGTATAATGCGTTTTCTGTTTATTATTCAACATTATATAATGTCAACGACTTTTCAGATTTCATAATTAACTTTTCTTCAAGAGGTGTATTTAATAATTATTTATTTACATTTTTAAGCTTTAATTATTCACCATTTGGATCAATTGATTATTATGAACCTAGACAACAAGGTAGATTCTACAACATTCCTGAACAATTTGGATTTAATTTTATGTTTTCACCAGATTATAGAAAGAACTTTTTAGTAGATATTAATGGTGGTTATTCTAATGTTTTAAATGAAAAAGAAAGATATGCTATTTGGGGTGGCTTATCTCCCCGTATAAGATTAAGTAACAAATTTCTATTAATTCTTGAATCATCAGTACTTTATATGAATAACGATAAGGGTTATGTAGAAACGTCAATTAATGATAAAATTATTTTTGGAAACAGAAACATTACAACTATTACAAATACAATTTCAACAAGTTATATTTTTAATAAAAAATCATCGTTAAATTTAAGAGTTCGGCATTATTGGTCAAAAGCTGTATATTACGGTTATTATAATCTTGGGAAAGATGGAAATTTGTATGATATTTTAACTTTCTACTATGATAGTTCAAACAATTTAAGTTTCAATGCTTTTACAATTGATATGAGTTATACATGGAATTTTGCTCCCGGAAGTGAAATTTCTTTAGTTTGGAAAAATTCAATTTTCAATACGGAGCAAGGAATTATAGCAAATCGATATTACGACAATTTAAATAATACAATTAATTCACCACAAACTAATAGCCTGTCGTTAAAGCTATTGTATTATATTGATTACGAACTATT
>MEND01000215.1:16483-21747 GCA_001768975.1 Bacteroidetes bacterium GWA2_31_9
TATTTAATTGAGAATAAACTGTTTGACCTAAAGAATTAAATATTTTTAATGAAGCATTATTCACATTATCTTTCATATAAATTGTTGCAGAACTATTAAATGGGTTTGGATATACAATTACATCTGAATTTTTATCATAATTTTCTGAAATATTGGAGGTTGATTTTGGAGCAGTTGCAAATGAAATGCTAAAATCTGAATTCGCCCCATTAGCTTCAAACCACATCATATAATTATTTGTATTTGGGTTAAAAATAACTGAAGGAGCCCATGGTCCACCTCTATCAACTAATGAGTCATAAGGTGCTGTAAATGTATGAAACAATGGATTGTCTGTGTGTTTATCCCAATTAATTCCATCTATAGATGTTGCATAACAAATACTAACTGTATCAAAACTCGCTGTTGTATAATTATAACTATTTGTACTTGTTGCCGAATACCATAATTCATAATAATTATCTGTTTTACAGACAGTAGGTGTACCTAGCCACATATCGTCGTAAGCTCCCCAATTACCTGTTTGAATAACCGGATTGTTAATATATTTTGTCCAACTTACACCGTCAGTTGAAGTAGCTAATCCAATATTAATTTTCCATGTTGCTGTATCAACACCATTGTACCACATTTTATACTCTCCAGTTAATGTATCAAATAGTATTGCAGGAGATTCAATCCATGAGCCATCCCAATCACCAACATTGCCTTTAGTAAAAATTGGATTATTTATATCTTTTGTCCAGTTAATTCCATCTGTTGAATAAGCTACTCCAATTGCTGAACTAATAGCTGAAAATTGCTGAACAGTATCTCCATAATAATACATTTTATAGCCAGTATTATCTTTTACAATTTCGGGTGTGTCGAGCCAACCTCTATCCCATTCACCAGAATTTCCAATTTCTAAAACCGGACTGTTGTGTTTTGTCCAGTTTATACCATCTAATGAATATGCGTAACAAATTCTTGCTTTCATGTCAGCAGCAACTCCTCCATACCACATTTTTATTGTATCATTATCGAATAATGTAGTAGGTTGACCTATAGCAATTATATCGAAATTATCTGGACCCTTTGTAAGAACTGGATTGTCAACATGCTTTGTCCAACTAGTTTGACCGTTACTATTAATATTGCAAATTAATGCAATTAATAATAATCCTGATTTAATAAAAATTGATTTCATATTTAAGGCATTAAATAATTAACTAACAGTTACTTAGTAAAGATACATTAAAGTATTTTACAAAATATTTTTCCTACACAAAATCAAATTTACTAAACAATTTTTACTCTATCAACTAAAATAAAGCAAAATATCTGAGTATTAGTTAGTGTCTCTAGAAAACTCCAATAATTTCGTTACTCTGGTTTTGAAAACAGTTGTTTCGACAAAGCTCAACACATTGCATTTACAATCGTAAACTTCTTATTTTCAAAACTGCGAAAGTCTCATTCTTGATGTATTTTGAAGAAATACTATGTTTACTTATTGACACTTGTTATAAAACAAAATAACAAAAAAAAGGCTTTATGATTATTCATAAAGCCTCAATTTTTTAAATACGTTCCAAATTATTTCTTAGGAGCTTCTTCTGTTGTTTTGTGAGCTGGAGCTTTTTCGCCAGCACCATGTCCACATTTGTGACTTTCTGCACTACCGCATTTTTTTGCACAAGAAGCAGAACCTTCTTTTCCTGCACATTTTTTTGCTTCTGCTTCTTTATGGTTACAACCAGCTTTAGCTTCGCAATTTCCTTTGCAGTCTTCTTTTCCACATTTTTCACACTTTTCTTTATCAACTACAACTTTAGCAATAGTTGATGCACTAGTATAATTAGGAATCATATACATTCCTAAAAAAGCAACTAATCCAATAATTAAGGTTAATTTTTTCATAATTTAAATAATTTTCAGTTTATAATCTTTTACTAATACAAAAATAATATTCTTTATTAAATAATGCTGTTAACTAGTGTTAAATTTATAATATGAAAGACAGGCAGTTAAGAAAGTCTATTCTGATAACTGTGCTAAAAGAGTAATATTTCCTTTAACTTTCTGGTTAATAGCTACATTAATTTTTGTGTCAATTGGCAAAAAAACATCAACCCTTGATCCAAATTTAATAAATCCTAATTCTTGTCCTTGAGTAACAATATCTTGTTCTTTTGTATATGTTACAATACGTCGAGCAAGAGCTCCTGCAATTTGACGTACCATAAGAGTTTTCCCATTTTTTGCTTCGATTACTGTAGAAGTTCTTTCATTTTCACAGGAAGATTTTGGATGCCATGCAACCATATAATTACCACAATGATACATAAAATATTTTATTGTTCCACTTAAAGGAATCCAGTTTACATGTACATTAAATGGAGACATAAATATCGAAACTTGAATTCTTTCCTCTTTGATAAATTCTTCTAAAAAAACCTTTTCAATTGCTACAACTTTACCATCAGCAGGACATAAAACATTATTATCATCAGGTTGAACCATTCTGTTTGGTCGTCTGAAAAAATAAATGACTATAAATAATACTAATGAAAAAAATAGCGAAATAGAATATGAAAGGATATTATAATCTTTTAGAAACAAGAATAATAAACTTGTAATTATGACATCAATAACTATGAAAGTGCTTATTATCCTGAACCCTTCTTTATGTATCACCACAAATATAAATTTTAAAGAAATTGCAAATATATGAAAACAAATGGTACAGCAAATATAAAGCTATCGAATCTATCCAGCATTCCACCATGTCCAGGAATTAAGTTGCCTGAATCTTTAATATTTGCATTGCGTTTTAACATTGATTCAATCAAATCGCCATAAGTACCTGCAACAACTACTATCATTGAGATAATTAGCCAGTTTTCAAATTCTAAAATAGGGAAAAAATATACTAATGCAAAAGAAGAAAGTAGTGTAACTAAAGCACCACCTATAGCACCCTCCCACGATTTTTTAGGAGAAATTCTTGAAAAAAGTTTATGTTTTCCTAATGAAATCCCAAATAAATATGCAAAAGTATCATAAGTCCAAATTAGAAAAAATACACACAATAGGATTTCAGGTTTATAAGTAACTTCAATATTCGATTTATATAAAACCATGTGACATAGTAAAGAGAAAGGAAGTGTTATATAAATAAAACTTAAAAAAGTATATGATATATTTAAGAATGGTCTCCTATTTTTTACATAAAGTTCGTTAATAAAAACTACTAATAATAAAGGTATTATAAATAAAAAGATTTTTTCATCAACATAATTTATTGCATACAGGAAATTTATAGTAAATATTATCATTGAAGCAATTAAACCATAAGTCTTTTGTGGTCGTGCCTTTTCTCTATTTGAAATTTTATAAAATTCCCAAATTGTAAGTGAATGAATAGTAAAAAATAATAGAAAGAAAGTATATTCGTGAAATGCTATTCCAGATATTAAAATTACAACAAATATTAATCCTGATATACTACGTTGTATAATATTTTTCAATTTTCAATAGTTTTTAATATTTCTAATGCTTTATCAAAATCCTCAGATTGAACATAAATCTCAATATCTCCAATAACAACATAAGAAGAGTCTTGCTTATTCAAAATATTTGATTCAATATCATTATCAGCCAATACTTCTTTCGCAATAAGAGCAAGATGCATTTTGGAAAAACTATATACTTTAACCCAGTTTGAATCCATAATTAAAATTTTATTAAAAACACATATAATTCTTTTGGACCATGAGCTCCTAATACAAGTGTTTTTTCAATATCAGCTGTTCTACTTGGCCCTGTTATCAAAGTTATTTGTGATGGTAAATTTGTGCATTCAGTTTGAAGTTTATCCATTGCATCTTTAATGTCATAAACCAAATTCTTTGATAATGATATAACAATATGAATATTTGGATATACATTAAGCTTTCTACCAGAAGCTTGTCTTGAAGAGACTAAAACACTACCTGTTCTTGCAATTAAACTTTCGCAAGAAGTTACCGCAACATTTAAACCTAAAAAATCTTCCTCACTTGACAAATATGGAATTCCTGCATTTTCTAATAATTTTTGAATATTACTATCAATACAATACACTGAATCTAAAGCATATTCTTTAATTAAAAGTTGAATATTCTCATTAAATTCTGAAATATTTTCGCAAAAAACAAACTTTCCGTTTATTTTAGTAAACTCCTGTGCAAAAACAAGCTCCAAAGAATCATTGGTTTTTATATAAACATCTGATAAATCATTGTTTGAGCAACTCTTAAAATTATTAATACGTTCAGTAGTACTAATAACTTCTCTGATTGAATTTAATATATTAGCCCTTGACTGACTCATCAGTAATAATATTCTCCTCTTCAACTAAATCAACTACATTATTTGGAGTTTCTTTTTTACTACTCATAATATTTTCAAGAGTAGCATTTCCGAATGCTCGCTTTCCAAAAACTGCTTCTAAATCTTCAGAAAATATAACTTCTCTTTCGAGCAATAATTCAGCTAGTTTAACCAAACCTTCTTTGTGTTGTGTTAAAAGTTCTTTTGACTTATGATATGCTAATTCAATAATAATTGAAACCTCTTTATCTATTTCTTCAGCGGTTTTTTCGCTATAAGGTTTTGTAAAACCATATTCATTTTGACCAGAAGAATCGTAATAACTTATATTTTTTAGCGATTTGCCCATTCCATAGTATGCAACCATTGCATAAGCCTGCTTAGTAACTCTTTCTAAATCGTTTAAAGCACCTGTCGATATTTTTCCAAAAATTAATTCTTCAGAAGCCCTTCCTCCAAGTGTAGCACACATTTCGTCAAGAATTTGCTCCATTGTTGTAATTTGTCGTTCTTCTGGCAAATACCAAGCGGCTCCTAATGCTTTTCCTCGTGGTATTATTGTTACTTTAACAAGTGGGTTTGCATATTCCAATAACCAGCTTGTTGTAGCATGACCTGCTTCATGAAAAGCAACAGTACGTTTTTCGTCAATTGAAATAATTTTATTTTTCTTTTCAAGACCACCAATAATTCTATCAATTGCATCTAAGAAATCTTGTTTTTCAATTTGTTTTTTCTCTGTTCTTGCTGCAATTAAAGCTGCTTCGTTACATAGATTTGCTATATCAGCACCAGAAAAACCAGGAGTTTGTTTCGATAAGAAATCAATATTTACTTCTGTTGAAACTTTTAATGGTCGCATGTGAACTTCAAAAATTTCTTTTCGTTCATTTAAATCTGGTAATTCA
>MEND01000215.1:21837-35042 GCA_001768975.1 Bacteroidetes bacterium GWA2_31_9
CTCTACCAATTGCATCAATCTCGTCAATAAAAATAATACAAGGTGATTTACTTTTTGCTTGCTTGAATAAATCTCTAACTCGTGATGCTCCAACACCAACAAACATTTCAACAAAGTCAGAACCCGACATTGAAAAGAAAGGAACATTTGCTTCGCCTGCAACAGCTTTTGCCAACAACGTTTTTCCTGTACCAGGAGGCCCTACTAATAAAACTCCTTTAGGAATTTTTCCTCCAAGTTCAGTATATTTTTGTGGATTTTTTAAGAAATCAACAATTTCTTTGATTTCTATTTTTGCTTCTTCTAAACCAGCAACATCTTTAAAGTTTATCTTAATATGTGATTCTTTATCAAATAATTGAGCTTTTGATTTTCCAATATTGAATATTTGAGAACCTCCTCCTCCTCCACTAAATCTTTTGAAAATAAACATCCAAATTGCAATTAAAATTATAATTGGAAGTAGGTAACTTAATATATCTCGGAAATAATCGGTACGAGTTTCATAAAAAACAGAAATATCATTTTTTTCTGTAAGAGTTGACTGTGCATCTTCCAATTGTTGTTCAAATACTTCAACTGAACCAATTGTAAAATAAAATTGAGGTTCTGTTTTTGAAAAACCACCAACACCCTTTGAGTTCAAATCTTTATAACGCTCATTAGAAAGTCTATCATCTTTAATAAAAATTTCTACTCTTTCTCTGTTAACAACAACTACTTTTTTAACATCGTTGTTATTCAACATTCTCTGTTTAAAGTCGTTCCAATTGGTTTGAATTGCACCAGAGCCAAAATTCATAAACTGCATTCCAATAAAAACAACTGCTATTATTGCATATACCCAGTAAACATTAAATTTTGGTTTATCGCTTTTCGACCTTTCCGTCTTAGGCTTTTCTTGTTTTGGTTTATTTGGTTCTATTTTTTTTTCTTCTAAATTTTCAGCCATTCTAATACAAATTAATTATCCGAACTATGAGAGAATACATCTGAATCAGCCCAAAGAGCTTCTAAGTTATAATAACTGCGATACTCATTCAGAAATACATGAACAACTACATTTGAATAATCTAACAATATCCATTGTGAATTTTCCCAACCTTCTGTTTTCCAAACTCTTTCATTTAATTTCTTTTTTGCATTAAATTCAACATATTCTGCAATTGTCGATACATGTGTTGTTGAATCTGCATGGCAAATAATAAAATACTTTGTTATGCTATTCTGTAATTTAGTCATATCAAGACTTACAATATCTTTACCTTGCTTTTCGCGAATACTCTCTAATATATTTTCAAAAAGCTTATCAGTCTCGTCGATGTTTCTCATTATTAAATATTAATCAATAAATTAATCTGCAAATGTAATGAAATACTTTTTACATTACTAAATTTATCATAATATTGACGTTAATAAAACATAAAAAAACATGGCTATAATTGGCAAACAAATAATTCATTTAGATTCGGTTGACTCTACTAATAATTATATGAAAGACAACTTATTAAGCAATTCTGAAAACGAAGGCTTAATAGTATCTTGTAAAAATCAAACAGCAGGAAAAGGTCAAAACAATAACTTTTGGGAAAGCGAATCTGGAAAAAACATAACAATTAGCTTTTTTATTAAACCTAAAGATTATATAGATATCTCAGACCAATTTAAAATTTCGGTTTTTGTTGCAGTTTCTGTTTTTGAATTTATAAATGCACACGCAAGTAACAATATTTCAATCAAATGGCCAAACGATATTTATTTCGAAAACAAAAAAATTGCAGGAATTCTTATCGAACATTCAATTGAGTTAAATAAGCTAGAAAGCACTTTGATTGGCATTGGAATAAATATAAATCAGGAAGTTTTTAAATCGAATGCTCCAAATCCAATTTCATTAAAAAACATTACAAATCAAACTTTTGATTTGGATAACTTAATTAATCAATTAGCTGAAATTTTAAACACCAACCTTATTATTTTAAAAAATAACTATAAAACACTAAAAGACATTTACTTAAAGAACCTTTTCCACAAAAACACTTTCCATAAATACATTTATAAAGAAAAAAATATTGTAGCAAAAATTATAGACATTAATAACTTTGGACATTTAATTCTGGAAACCGAAGACGGAACTGTAATTGCTTGCGATATGAATGAGATTAAGCATGTTATATAGAAGTTTGAGGTTTGAAGTTTGAAGTTTGAAGTTTGAGGTTTGACCTACCCCCGACCCCTTCCAAAGGAAGGGGAGTAAGAGTTTGAGGTTTGAGGTTAAATTGTTCTATTGTTCAATTGTTCTATTGTTCAATTGTACTATGTGATTTTTCCTATGTAACTATGTGCCTATGTGGTTAATTTTAGGATTGAGGTTTGAGGTTTGAAGTTAATTTGTTCTATTGTTCTATTATTCAATTGTTCTATTATTCTATGTGCTTATTTCTATGTAACTATGTGCCTATGTGGTTAAAAGAGGTTTGAAGTTTGAAGTTAGAAGATAATTTGCGAAATTTGCGAGACAAAATGACTAAAACAATATCTATAATAATTCTTCTTTTAATTTGTAATTTTCTATTTGCAAATTCTGCTAAAGATTCACTAATTGTAAAAGAATATTATCTTGATAATGGTCTGAAAATAATTTTAAACGAAGATACAAACGTAAATTTTGTTTATGGAGCTATAGTTGTAAAAGGTGGAAGCAAACTCGACCCCGACAATGCCACTGGTATTGCACACTATCTTGAACACATGATGTTTAAAGGAACAGACAAAATTGGATCAATAAACTACACCGAAGAAAAATTTTATTTAGATAGCATTCCAAAATTATACGATTCAATTTCCTCATTAACAGATACTTTTTCGATAAATGCAGTTTTAAAAAAAATTAATCAACTGTCGATAAAAGCTTCTGATTATGCAATTCCTGATGAACTTGATTTATTGATGCAAGAAATTGGTTGTAGCGACATAAATGCCTATACAAGTGAAGATTGCATTGTTTATCATAATTCGTTTCCATCGGAACAAATTTACAAATGGCTCGATATTACTTCTCACAGATTTGTCAATCCTGTTTTCAGAATGTTTCAGGCTGAACTAGAAGTAGTTTACGAAGAAAAAAATATTTATGCTGATGAATGGTTTTCAAATTATTACGAACTATTTATGAGTCATTTTTTCAAAAATCATCCTTATGGTCAACACACAACTGTTGGAAGTTTTGAGCATTTAAGAAAGCCATCGTTATCGAAAATGTACGATTATTACAACAAGTATTATGTTGCAAATAATATGTCTTTGGTTTTAACAGGAAATTTTAATTCAGAAGCAATAAAAGATTCAATTAATCAACTTTTTAGCTTATGGCAACATGATAATTTAAAAGATTACGTAAAAGCATCAGAACCGGATTTTAAAGGTCGTGAATTACATAAAATAAATTCAACTCCTTTAAGAGTAGGTTCTTTAGGTTTCAAAACTGCTCCAATTGGAAGCAAAGACGAAAATGCACTCGAATTAATATCCGAAATGCTTGAGAATTCATCAGAAACAGGTTTTTTAAACAATTTACATATTCAGAACAAACTTATTGATTTTGAATTAATTTCAATCGATTTAATAGATTATGGTGGAATAATGATTTACTATATTCCAAAAATGTTTCAATCGCTGAAAAATGTAGAAAAAAAGATTTTGAATTGTTTTAATGAAATTAAAAATGGAAATTTCGACGACGATTATTTCGATTTTATTAAAAAACAGGCTTATCAAAGTCATATTAAAGAACTAGAAGTAATTAATGAATATGATGATGACGAATCTAATATCGGAAGACTTGAAATTTTAATCAACAATTTTGTAAGCAATAAAAGTTGGTCAGAATATATCGAAAACAAAAAATCCATTCTGAATATTTCAAAAGATGAAATCATAGAAACTGCAAATAAGTATTTCAATAACAACTATTTGGCATTGTATTCAAAAAAAGGAAATTTCAAAACAGATAAACTAGAAATTGCCAAAAACGAGAATCTATCGCTTAAAAACAAAAACTCTGTTTCCGAATATGGAAACTATTTCAGAAATCTTCCGAAAACTAAACCAATTGTAAAACTGCTCGAACTCAATAAAGATGTTTTGTATGACACCGTTTCACAATTCAAAAATTTCTATTACACTTTCAATCCTTATAACGAGCTTTATTCAATGGAGATAAATATTGGTGTAGGGCTTACAAAAATTCCAATGTTGAAATTCCTATCCGATTTTTTAACTTACAGTGGATCTGAAAATTATCCGATGGAGGAATTCAAATCTCTTTTGCTCGAACTTGGTAGCGATATAAAAATTGAAAGCGATGAGAATTTTTTAACCATAAAAATCAACGGACTTGACTCAACTTTAGTTGAAACAGTTGATTTAATAAACGAATTATTAACAGAACCATTAACCGAAAGGCTTAACCTAAAAACAATGGCAAATTCTGAAATGATAAACAGAAAATTTGAAACAAACGACCCATACTCTAAAGGCGAAGCTTTGATTCAATACCTTATTTACGACAGCCTTTCGAAATTTGCTTCACGACCAAGTATTAACGAATTATACAATACCACAGCAAACGATTTAAAAGCCCTATCCGACAGTGTTTTAAAGTATGAAACCGATGTTTTTTATTCAGGAAAATTGGAATACAATTTTGTAAAGGGACTTATCAATAATAATTTATATTCAATCAATCCAGTTTACAAAGGCAATTCGCCATATTTTCCTGAACCTAAAGATATAACAACCAATGAGATTGTAATAAACAACGACCCAAAAGCACAACAAAGTCAGATTTATTTTTACATAAAATGTCCGAAAACTGACAGTGTAAATCAGGCAATTTCAAACTTGTTTGCAACATACCTCAACGATATAGTTTATAACGAAATACGCAATCAAAAATCATTATCATATAATCCTTATGTTTACTTTCAGCCAAGCTATAAAAACGAAAGTTCATTTTTGCTGGTTTATTTATCTACACAAGCCGAAAATACTGAAGAAGCAGTGCAATCTGTTTTAGATATTTTAAAAAACCTGAAAATCGAAAAAAGTAAGTTCGAGAAGCTAAAAAACTCTTTGATTTATTCAATAAATACTGGAATTCCATCTTTCCGAAAATACAGCGAACTAATGCTTTGGCGATTAAAACACAATAAAATCGAAGATCCAACTAAATATAAATTTGAAATTTACAAATCAGCCACAGAATCCAACTTAAAACAATTCTATAACGAAAACATAAAATCAAAACCAATAGAAATTGGAATTGTTGGTGATAAAAGCAAATTTAATCTAAATAGATTTGTTGATTTTTCTGTTTTGGAGATTGGGAATGAGGGATTTATTAGGGAGTAATTTTATAACGTTTGGTGATATAAACAAATAAAGTATAATTTAAGAAACTGTTTAAATTTATTATTTTCTATTGATTAAACTGATTAATAATGCAACGAAGTCACAAGACCTGTTCCGATTTATCGGAAAACACAAAATCCCACACAATAGAATTACATGTAAAAAACTGATTTGGTGATTTTTCGTGTTTTGGTGTTTTAGTGGCAAAAGTATATAATAAAAATTTTATTCTAATTTTAAACAGTCTCAAAGATGTTAAAAAAATCTTTGTGTACAGCTATTCCACAAAAAACACAAAGTAGAAATTAAAAATTGAAAAGTTCTAGATACCACAAGCACTAAAGCAAAAGATTATTATTTGGTTTGTACAATCTTTCAAGCCTTTGAGTCTTTGAGCTTTTATGGCAAAAAGGATGTATCGAATTGGTTTTGACTACAAAATAATTTACTTTTACAAATAATAATTCAAACATGCGAATAATTTTTTCCATATTAACACTAACTTTTTATTCAAGTATTTTATTCTCCCAAACATTAGCAGTTCCTGCACGAAATATAAACGCATATAACGGTAGTCAGTTTGTTAGTGTTATCACATCTTTAGCTCTTACTCCACGAGAAGATTCTATTTATTATCAGGTAATTAATGGAAACGTTCCCGATTTTCAACGTAATTTAATACCAATTACAATAACTAAAACCATAAACAGCACAAATTACACACTAACTTATTATGTTTTGCCCGATTATCTCGCAATTGGCTGTGATACAAACTACTTTCTTTGCCCGATGACTCCAGTATTGGCTCAAAAAATTTGTAATTATATTAACTACACTTTGCCAACTCGTCAAATGGTAAACGATATTTGGACAGCAGCAACTGTAAAACTTGCACCTTCTACAATTCCTCCAAGCGGACAAATGACCACTGTGCCAGTATTTAATCAACACAATACAACTGTTTGGGGACAACGCTCAGCAGTAATAACTGCATATCCTTTAGGCGAATTGGTTGGCGGCAATAAAAAAGATGTAGTAATTTCAAATTCAATTTATTCTGCTCCAGCTCCCGATAGAGTTGTTATATATGGTTGGCATCAGCTAAATGGCTCTCCAATTCAACCTTTATATAACGGACACGAAAGCCTTTATGCCGACTACAGTCATGGTATCAGACTTGTTCAGCAAAGTGTAACTCTTAACGGAAGCACAACAAATGTAAGTGCAATTCTGCAATCATCAACATTAAACAGTTTACTTAGCGACGAAGGCGTTATTTCTGTTCCATATTATCCAATTCCTGGCTCGGTAGTTTCTACACCAACATCTTTTGCAGTTGTTAGAGAGTCTGCAACTTCGTTAAGATTGAAAATTTCTTACGATTCAAATGTTACAAATTATAAAACTCTGGTTAGTACCGATGGAATTTCTTTCGCAACAATTGTAAATCTAAATCCATCAAACACAGTTTTAACTGCACTTACAAGCAATACAATTTATTACATAAAACTTATAGCTCAAAGTAGCAGTGCAAGTTCCGATACTACCGAAGTTCTGGTAGGAGTTCCATCATCGGTTTCACACAAAGTTTTAATAGTAAATGGTTTCGATAGAGTTTCGGCAGGAAATACCTACGATTTTGTACGCCAACATGGAGAAGCATTTTTTTATAATTCATACTCATTTTCGTCAGCAACAAATGAAGCTGTAATTAACGGACTTGTAAACCTTACAGACTTTGAAATTACCGATTATATACTTGGCGAAGAAAGTACTGTTAACGAAACATTCAGCACATCGGAACAATCAATTGTTAAAACTTATCTCGAAAATGGAGGAAAATTATTTGTTTCGGGTGCCGAAATTGCATGGGATTTAGATTTTAAAGGCACAACAACCGACAAAGATTTTATTAATAATTACCTGAAAGCTCAATATACTTACGATGCCCCAAATAATCAAAGTGCAACCTACTACTCAGCAAGTTCAAACTCTGATGGAATTTTTGCTCAATTAGCAGATTTCAATTTCGATAACGGAACTCACGGAACATATAATGTTGATTATCCTGATGTTATTACAAATATTAATGGAAGTTCGCCATGCCTTTTCTTCACAGGCTTTGCTTCGCAGTATGCTGGAATAAGCTATTCGGGTATGTTTCCGAGTGGAACTACTTCTGGAAAACTTGTTTATTTTGGATTTCCTTTCGAAACAATTTATCCTGAGCAAAGCCGATTCGATTTAATGGAAAAAATAATTTACTTTTTTGAGAATCCAAATTCTGATGGGTTGTTGAGCGAAGCTGAAACAACCACAATTCGTATTTACCCAAACCCAATAATAGATAATTTCAATATTGAATTTAAAAATCTTGAAAATGAAACCGTTCACTTTTCAATAATTTCAATTGATGGAAAAGAGGTTTTTAATAAAATTATTACACCAAATAATAATCAATACACTGAAAAAATTGGTGTTAATATTCCTAGTGGGTTATATTTTTTAAATTTCAAGTATAAAGACAAATTAAAAGCAATCAAGTTATTAATTTCGCAATAAAAATAAAAAACCAAGCATACCTTTATAAAGCATTACTTGCTTTAAATAAGCTAACTATAGCACTAAAATATTAAAATAATCAAGCAATTGTAAGTATCAATTAAGAAATTATTATATATATTTGACAGATATAAAAATTAACAAAATTATCATGCTTAAACAGTTAGCAAATCAAATAAGTTTTATACTTGTATTACTATTTTCATTAGAATCAAATATTTATCCACAAGGGAAAGTAAATAACGGACCTGAATTCTTAAATGAAAATAATAGTAAAATAATTAAAATCATAAATGGTGATGAAAATAGTTTTTATACTTTTAGATTAGAAAATTTCAAAAACATCGAATCTTTTTATATTGATAAATTTGATAAACTTTCTCAGCAAAGGGTTTTTACTGTGAATTTTCCAAATCAGATTGATACTTCTAAAATTGTAAATATTAAATACTCTCAAAAAAAAGTTTACATTTTCACTAGACTGTATAATAAGGAAAAAGCTACTATGCAACTCAATTATCAAACAATTTCTGAAGATGGGATATTTTCTGATTCATTAATTGAAATTGTTAAAATAACGACTGATCATTATGAATTTATTGATTTTGAAGTTATTGCAAATCCCAAAAATGATGTATTTCTCGTAAAAGTATGCTATAAAGAATCTTTTAAAAATCCATATAAAACAATTTTTATAGCAATTGATTCAAATAACATGACCCAATTATGGGATAAAATTGTAGCTGAAAATTTAAGAATATATGACAGGTATATTGGCAAAGTCCTTTTATCAAACGTTGGATTAAACTTAGATTTTGATTCACATGGCTTTGTTGGTTATTATTTTGATGATAACAATAATATTTATTATGCTTATGTTACGGAAACAGCTAGCCTTATTGATAAATCAAAACAATTTAAATTAAATATTGCATATATTTCTGATACATCTGCATCTCCAAAGTTAATTGAGTTTTCATTCGAGGATGATTATAAGGTAAAAGACATAAAATTTATAAAAACAACGGATAATAAGCTAGCATTTGGTGGTTTCCTAAAAATTGTTCATCAGCGAACTGGTCGTGATATTATTGATAGCGGAATATTCAGTTTTATTGTAGATTTAAATACGTTTTCTTTAGTCTCAAAGGATGTTAAACTTTTTGATGATTCAATTCTTAACGTTTTAGAATCAAGCAAGTCATTAAATAGACGTAATAGATATAAAATTGATAACATATTTTATGTAAATTCAGAAACATTTATTGTAGGAGAACAATTTTATGAATTTAATAGCGAAGAATGGAGTTATGATTATATGGATGTTATAATTGCAAAATTTGATAAAAATGGAAAATTTGATTGGCTGAGAAACATTCCTTTAAGAAATAGAATCTCAATGAGTTATCCTTGCATATTTAATTTGTATTTTTCAACTTACTCAAAAAACAATATTTATATATTTAATAATGAGAGTAGCCTCAACTTTGATATAATGAAAAAATCTAACTATAAACCTTCAAAATTTAAAACCTTATTTAATGTTATAAATTCTAATTTTATTTGTACTTCTGTATCTACTGTTGACGGAAGTACTGATAAAGAGCTAATTTTTAAAAATACAGAAAATGGTTTTTTCTCATTTATTGATAGTGATATTGTGTATAGAAATTTATTTTTACCTTTTAAATATTTAGTAGATGATAAACATAAAATTTTCTTTTACACTAAAAGTAAGCATAATGGACGCTTTAATCAATTAAATTTTAATTAATTTTAGGTCTTTATTTTCATAAAATGAACAACGAAAAGGTAAAAAAGCGAATAGAACAATTACGTGCCGATATAGAGCGTCATAACTACAATTACTACGTTCATAATAGACCTGAAGTAAGCGACTTTGAATATGATATGCTTATGGGCGACTTGACTGCTCTTGAAAACAAATTTCCTGAATTTCAAAGCCATACTTCACCTACTCAGAAAGTTGGCAGCGACATAACAACAGAATTTAAGCAAGTTACTCATAAATATCCAATGCTTTCGCTTGGAAATACCTATAATCCTGAAGAACTTCGTGAATTCGACAACAGAATTAAAAAAATAATCGGCGACAATTTCGAATATGTTTGCGAACTAAAATACGACGGAACTTCAATAAGCCTGACATATTCTGACGGAAAACTACAACGTGCAGTAACTCGCGGCGATGGCGAAAAAGGTGACGACGTAACTTTAAATGTACGCACAATTAAAACAATTCCTTATTACCTGAAAGCTAACGATTTTCCAAAAGAATTTGAAATCAGAGGCGAAATTTTTTTCAACAAAGCCGATTTTGAAAAAATTAATGCGGAACGAAAACAGAATAATGAAGCATTACTTGCTAATCCACGAAATGCCGCAGCCGGAACTCTCAAATTATTAGACTCTTCGGCTGTTGCAAAACGTCCTTTAGATTGTTTTCTTTATTACATTTTAGGCGAAAATTCTTTTAGCGATTCGCATTATAAAAATCTTACAAAAGCTCGTGATTGGGGTTTTCAAATTCCTGAGCATATTACAAAATGCAAGACCATTGAAAATGTGTTGGAATTTACTGAATATTGGACCAACGAAAGAAAAAATCTGCCATTCGAGATAGATGGAATTGTAATAAAAGTTGATTCTCTCAAACAACAGATGCAACTTGGATATACTGCAAAATCGCCACGTTGGGCAATTTCCTATAAATTTAAGGCTGAACAGGCATTAACAAAACTAATTTCAATTGATTACCAAGTTGGACGAACAGGTGCAATAACTCCTGTTGCCAACTTAGAGCCTGTATTTCTTGCTGGAACCAATGTTAAGCGCGCATCATTGCACAATGCCGACCAGATTGAGCTTCACGATATTCACATTGGAGATTATGTTTTTGTAGAAAAAGGTGGCGAAATTATTCCAAAGATAGTTGGAGTTGATGTTTCCAAAAGAGAAAGTGTTTCATTTCCTCTTAAGTTTATTGAAAACTGTCCTGAATGCAATTCTCTGTTAATCAGAAACGAAGGCGAAGCTCAACATTATTGTCCAAATGAGTTCAGTTGTCCGCCACAGATAAAAGGTAAAATTGAACACTTTGTAAGTCGTAAAGCGATGAATATTGCTGGAGCTGAAGCCACAATTGACTTACTTTACACTAATAAAATAATATCTGATATTGGCGATTTATACAATCTTGACAAAACACAATTAATTAACCTTGAACGATTTGGCGAAAAATCTGCAGACAATTTGCTTTTAAGCATCGAAGAATCGAAAAAAACTCCCTTTGAAAAAGTTATTTATGCACTAGGAATCAGATTTGTAGGAGAAACTGTCGCTAAAAAAATTGCTTCAAACGTAAAAGATATTGATAGTTTAATTGCAGCTTCGTTTGAAGAACTAATTTTAATTGATGAAGTCGGCGATAAAATCGCTCAAAGCATTGTCGAACATTTTAAAAATGACAATAATCTACAAATAATTCAAAAACTGAAAGACGCAGGAGTAAATCTAAAAAGAGATGAAAATTCAGCACAAAAAAAATCGGACAAACTTTCTGGTTTAACATTCGTAATTTCAGGAGTTTTCGATAAATATTCCCGTGACGAATTAAAGCAAATAATTGAAGAAAACGGAGGAAAAAACTCTGGAAGTATTTCTGCAAAAACAAATTATGTACTTGCAGGCGAAAATATGGGATCAGCTAAACTCGAAAAAGCTCAAAAGTTAAAAATTAAGATTATTTCTGAAGATGAGTTTTTGGGAATGATTATGTAATCAGACTATTGATTTTATCTATTAAATGGATTATTTGATTTGGAATCAACTCCAACAAAGGCTAGAATAGCAAACAAATTTATTCCTGTACCCCAAAGTCATCAAATTAAGCATTATATATCTCATTTACAAACTATTAAAGCTGAACTTTTAGAGTAATATTTTCTGATTTTCTAAGCACATCAACAGATATTTTCTGACCCGATTTTAATTCGCCAAATCTAGACATATAGTCGTAAATGTTTTCTATTTTTTTACCATTAATTGATTTAATTATATCACCCTTTAGAATTCCACCTTTTTCAGCAGGGCCGTCTTTTGTAACACCTCCAACCAAAAGTCCATTATTATCAGAAGAAGTAAAATCTGGCATTATCCCCAATGTAACTTTCATATTGTTTCGAGTACTTCCTTCACCTTTCCCAGCAGATTTCACAAAAGTCAATTTGGTTGGATAGTTATCAATTGATTGAATTAAATTATAACCATAATCCAAAATCATTTTTTCTCCATCAAAATTTATTTTTTCAATATCATCTAAAGGTGTATGATAATCGCTATGCATTCCTGTGAAGAAAAAAACACTAGGAATATTTTCATAATAAAAAGATGAGTGGTCTGATCCGCCCGAAATACTTAATGATGGCTTAACTTTTAAAGTTGTATCAATATGCGAAATTTTAATCAAAGAATCTAATTCTTTAGCCGAGCCTGCACTTAATAATTGTAAGTTTTCACTGTAACGTCCAATCATATCAAAATTTGCCATAAAAATTATGCTATCCTTGGATATTGGTAAATTATTTACAAAATATTTCGACCCAAGTAATCCTATTTCTTCGGCAGTAAAAGTTGCAAATATTATAGTTCTCTTAAAATTTGATTTATTTGAAGCAATTTTTTTTGCTAACTCAATAACACCAGAAGTTCCAGAGGCATTATCATCGGCACCATTATGAACTGCAATTGAATCGGGCATACGTGATGATGATTCTGCACCTCCGTAACCTAAATGGACGAAATGAGCACCTACAACAATATATTGATTTTTATACTTTTCGTCTGAACCATCAATATATCCAATAATATTTTGAGTTTTTACTTTATTGGTTTTAACGTCAATGTCAACATCTAAAATTGATTTTGTGTTAAATGATTCTACATTTTTATTTTTTGATAAGATTTTTAAAATTTTATTAATTTTAGTTCCTGATTTTGTGAGTATTAAATCTGCTGTTTTTTCAGATATTACAACTAAGGGTAAACCATAAGTTAATCCATATTGATACTTGTTATGAAGTGGATTTATTTCAGTTGAGATTATTATAATACCTGCTGCACCATTATCTTTTGCTTTTATTATTTTATTATTCAATCCTGATAAACTTGATGCTTTAGAGTCGGCTGAATTATTTTCAGGATTACCATAT
>MEND01000215.1:35055-38624 GCA_001768975.1 Bacteroidetes bacterium GWA2_31_9
GTGCATAAAAATCTTTATTTGTATTAATTAATTCTCCATTAAGTTTACAGACTTTATTGTCGAAGCTAATTCCTGAAATAACTTCAAATTTTTGAAAAGGTTCGTTTTTAAAAAAACTTAATCCAGCATTTTTAAATTGATTATAAATATAATCAGCTGATAAACTATCGGATATTGTTCCTGGCTTTCGACCTTCTAATTTGTCTGATGCTAAATATGAAATATGAGATTTGATATTTTCTTCTGAAATTTCATAAACATTTTGCGAGTTTAATCTGAAATAAAATAAAATATTTAAAATTAGAATTAAAAAAATGAATTTCATCTGTTTATAATTTAGTTAGATACTGATTTACCCTGTTAGATAATATCTTCAATTTTTTATTCGTTCTTTTAATCATAGCTATCAAACAGGGTGAACACTGATATTTATGATTTTTTTTGCCACAGATTACACTAATTTACACAAATTTGTTTCACAGATTTTTTTGAATTAGCACAGATAAAACAACCAAAGGTTGTTTTAAATCTGTGAACATAGCGAAGCGACTCACGAATGCCTTTAAAAATATGCGATTTATGAGTAAAATTTGTGTAATCTGTAGCTAGTCTTCTCCTTATAATCATTCCCTTTCCGATTTTATCGGAACAAGTCGTGTGTTTATTATTAATCATGGGAATTTCATGACTTTAACGGTTAAAAAAAAACGATGTGCTTTCACATCGTTTCAAAATTATTTAGATTATTTATTACTTTTTATTTAATAAAATATGTTTTGTTAAGGTATAAGTTTCACCAGTTCCTTTAGGTAATTTAAACTTAATGTCTAAAGGCTTATATTTATTACTCTTAACAACTATTTCATATTTTTTCTCAGAAGGAAGTGTTATAAAATATTCTCCTTTTTCATTAGAAGAAACTGTTGCAACTTCTTTCTTTTCATCAACATCATTAATTATTAGTTCTACAACAACTGGAAGGCTGGTTTCAGCATCTACTATAGAGCCTTTCAAAATTGAAAGTATTGGACCTGTTAATTTATCAACTAAATCTTTGTTAATGTTTTTGTTATCTTTATAATAGTTAGTCATATCGACTTGATAAATATCTGTCTTTCCTATTCCACCTTCTCTTGAGCTAGATATATAAGCTATTTTACCATCTGTTGATAATACAAAATGAATTTCGTCTTTAGTAGTATTGATTGGATAGCCCATATTGACAGGAGTTGACCAAATTCCATCTTTAAAGATGCTCATAAAAATATCATAACCACCCATTGTATTATGACCGTTTGAACTGAAAAATAATGTTTTACCATCAGGATGAATAAACACTCCAATTTCATCATCAATAGAATTAATAACAGAACCGATATTTACAGGTTTTCCCCAATTAGTTCCTTCTTTTTTTGAAGTATAAATATCAGAATTCCCATATCCATCAAGCCTTTCGCTTACAAAAAACATTGTATTTCCATCAGAAGTAATACATGCTGAACTTTCAAAATAAGTTCCATTAATTAGTTTTTCATCAATTGGTAATGGCTCTGACCATTCATTCGGACTTTTTTTAGTAGAATAAAATATGTCGCCACTTTTTGTTACTCCAGTTATGTTTTTGTAAATAAATATTGTATTTCCGTCTGGAGAAATGCTTGTATTAGCATCATGACCTTCAGTATTTATAGGACTAGGCATTTGCTTTGCTAATTCCCAAGTTTTTGTAGCGTCAGAAATGTTTGACATATAAATATCATCATAATATTCTTCATTAGCAGGTTCAATCAATCCTCCGGTAGTTTCGGGTCTTCTGGATGTAAAAATAAGGATTTTACCATCAGCACTCAAAGATGGACAAGCATCAGTAAACTCAGAGTTAATATTTTTTCCAAGGTTTGTAATTTTAACATCAACAGGATTTGCCATAAGTTCTTTTGCTGTATGACATTGTGCCCATAATTCATTTACAAAATGTTTTTCGAGCTGTTTTGGAGTTAATAAAGTCTTGAATTTATAATAATTATTTATTGCTTCATCAAGTTTTCCGTCATATTGATATGCTTGACCGATATAAAAATATGCATTTTTATCAATTGTTGAATCGTTTTTTAAAGCTATTTCTAAATGCTTTAATGCATCTCCCATTTCTTTAAGAGCTAAAAAACATTCACCCATTCTATAATTTAAAGTTCCACTTTCAGGATAATCTTCATATAAACTTCGATAAATTCTTAAAGCTCCTCTAAAATCATCATCATTATATTTCATCCAAGCTTTAGCCATATTTATTCTGAAGCTTTCTTTATCTTTTTCTTTATCAGCATTTGAAAAGCTATATAAAGTATTATGTGAATTACATAAAGCTAACGAATATGTAAAAACAAAAAATATTAAAATAATTTTATTCATATAATTCTAAAATATTTAGACTCAGTCGAAATAATTAATAGTAACAAAAATATAAAATTAATTATATTTTGTCTAATCTTTTATTAACATATTAAATATTTAAAATGAAATAATTAACAATTCTCAAATTTTGTATATTATTTTTTTACTTTTAAAATCATAAATGTCACTTGTCCAAACGTTAATTCTGTTTCAGAATCAGATATACTTAACAAATCTTCGTAAGTAAAATTTTTTTCTCCAATTATATCGTGAAACATAGTGTCTTCATCAAAAATTCCAATTGTGATTTTATCATTTTCCGAAATAGTAATATATTTTGAGTAATCCATCCATGCAGCAGATTGTGTATTTTTTACAACTGATGACGAAAATATCAAATCGGAATAAGATGATGAATTCAAGCTAATTTTGTAAAAAACATCTGCCAATCCGCCTGTCCAATCCCAAGAAGAATCTTTACTATCAAGTTTTGTAATCTTAACTCCTTGAACTAGCAATTTGAATGTTTTAGTTGGAGGTTTTGTAATTGTGATTTGCTTTTTAGTAAATCCTTTACAAAATATTTCTCTAGGTTTATCTGTAATACTTGTATCTCTAACGAATGCTTTTATTGAAATGGATAACTTATGAATTCCTTGTTCAAGTTTCAAACTATAATATGGAATGATTATTTTGTATCTGTTATTTTCGTTATAAAATTCTTGAGAAATTGCAACTTGATTGTCGTTTTTTTTAAACGTAGTACTTTCTGTAGCCAAAATAGGTTTATTGTTCGAATCAAAAATTATTATTCTGAAAATTAAGCTGTTTGGTTTATTCGTTTTTTTAATTTCATTAAAATATTTCAAATTAGCATTTATTTCAAGTTCAGCTCCAAAAATATTATTGCTAACAATATCAGTTTTTACATTTATTGTTTTTATGTCAATTGTATCTTTTAATGTAGCAGAAAATGAGTTTAATGAGAACAATAAAACCGTTCCTAATATTAAAAATTTAAAACCTGATTTTAAATAAAAAAGCCACGAATTGTTCGTAGCTTTAACTTTAATATTATAAAAATTCATTTTATTTATTTTTAACAGCTGTTTTTGCAGCATCAACCTCAAAGCTTGCAGTTTGTGATGCAAGTGGTTTTGTTGAAGATTCTGTAA
>MEND01000215.1:38682-44192 GCA_001768975.1 Bacteroidetes bacterium GWA2_31_9
AATATTTGAACCATTATATTTACAATTGAATCTAGCCCAAGTTTCTTGAGTTTTTTGCTCTGTTCCTAAAAGAACACATGTAAAAGGTCCTGCAACAAAATCTTTAGCATTTGGAGGTAATTGAAAATTTGGAGCATCAAACGATTTTTCACTTATAGGAACTTTAGAAAGTCCATTAATTTCAACAGAAAATTTATCAACATGATAATTTACTCCACCACCTTTAATTTCTAAAACTTTTGATTTTGTATCAAATGGGTCAATAAAAACAGACTTTTCTTTAGATTTAAAATCACCATTTTCAAGCTTAAAAACACACTCGTCTCCTTTAAAAAGCAGATAATCAGCTGTTTTGTTGGAAATTTTTATTTTAAACTTTAAAAAATCCATTCTGGAAACAACATCCTCAATAATTATAATATAATCATCGGTTTCGATTTTATCTCCATCACTATAAATGTTAATGTGCTTTGGATTTGAATTATTATCTTTTTCTTTTTGTGCAAAAGTATTAATACTAAAAAGAATGAATGTAATAATGAGTGATGTTAATGTTAGATTTTTCATAAAATTATATTTTTAAATTTTTAATTCTGTCGTCTTTTTCAAAAAACATACCAACAAATTTAATTATTATATTTAATCCATTTCCATAATTCTTTATAATTTACCTTTTTTCCATACATTAAAATTCCAGTTCTATAGATTTTTCCTGCAAGCCAAGTTGTAAAAATAAAAGTAAGAATTAGTAAAAACATTGATAGTCCAACTTCCCAAGCTGGAACTCCAAAAGGAATTCGCACTAACATTACTATTGGAGATGTAAATGGAATTATTGAAAACCAGAATGATAATGCTCCATCATGATTGTTTACTACGTTTTGAGCTACAATAAAAGCAACAATTAATGGGATTGTAATTGGAAGCATAAATTGCTGAGTGTCAGCTTCGCTATCGACAGCTGCACCAACAGCCGCAAATAGCGATGAGTAAAGTAGATAGCCTCCAATAAAATAGAAAATAAACATTGATATTATTAAGCCAAAATCAATATTTTTTATTGTAGCAAACATATCTTTGATTTCATCAAAATTTTCAGATTTTACAGTGTTTTCATTTTGAATATTACTTGAATTTGCAAAATAATTTTCAGTATTTTCTATTTTTAATTTTGAAGCATCAACTGAGAAAAACATTGTTTGAGTTATGTTTACAATTGTAAAAGTGAGTATAACCCATAATAAAAATTGTGTTAATCCGACCATTGCCACTCCAACTACTTTTCCCATCATTAATTGAAAAGGGCGTACCGATGAAACAATAATTTCAACAATTCTGCTAGTTTTTTCTTCAATTACACCTCTCATAACCATTGCACCATAAAGGAAAATGAAGATATAAATCAAAAAACCGGAAATAAATCCAACAGCCATTTTAAGCTCTGTTGATGTTTCTTCTTCTTTTCCTTCGTCTGTCCATTTGAATGTTTTAAGACTTACATTTGATTTTACCGACTCAAGAATATTTTCATCTATACCAGAAGCACGGAGCTTTTGTCGTTCTAATTCTTTTTCTAAAGAGTTTGAAATATGTTGTTTGACGCTTAATGTAGGCTGTTTTGATGAATAAAGTTGAACACTTCCTGATGCATAAGAAACAATATGTGGAATAAATAAAACGGCATAATAATTAGATTCTTTAAACTGTTTCCGAGCATTTTCAAGTGAGTTGTCTTCAAGATATTTAAACTTTAGGAATTCGGAATCAGGAATTTTATTAAAAAAAATGTGAGAGCTATCTAAAACAGCAATTATTTTTTCTTCATTATCTTCCATTTGATTAATAACAACTGGGACAATCATTAATGCTGCCATTAATATTGGTCCTACAATTGTCATTATTATAAAAGATTTTTTTCTAACCCTTGATAAATATTCCCGCTTAATAATTAAAAGTATTTTGTTCATTTTGTAATTTAATTTAAACGGTTTGTTTCTTCTACAATACTTATAAAAATTTCATTAATTCCAGGAATAATTTCTTTAAACGAACTTATGTTTCCTAATGGTAGCATTTGTGAAATTAATTCGTTTGTTGGAATTTTATTTAATAGTCTTATTTTCACTATGTTTAAATTATCTGAAGGAATATGTTCAAGAATTTCATAATTTGAAGTTAAAGTCGCTTGAAACATATTGAAATTGCCAGAAAATTGAATTTCGTAAGTGTTGCTTTTGTATTTACTTCTAACATCGTCTAATGAACCGTCCAGAATTTTTTGAGATTTATTAATTAAAGCGATATTGTCGCACAATTCTTCGACTGATCCCATATTGTGAGTTGAAAAAATTACTGTAGCTCCGTCCTTTTTTAATTGAAGAATTTCCTGTTTTAATAGATTTGTATTAATTGGGTCGAAACCTGAAAATGGTTCATCGAATATTAAAAGTTTTGGTTCATGCAAAATTGTTACAATAAATTGAACTTTCTGTTGCATTCCTTTTGAAAGTTCTTCTACTTTTTTGTTCCACCAAGTTTGAATCTCAAATTTTTCGAACCAATATTTTAATTTTTTGAGTGCATCTTTTTTAGAAAGTCCTTTTAATTGAGCTAGATAAAGAGCTTGTTCTCCAACTTTCATTTTTTTATACAAACCTCTTTCTTCTGGCAAATAACCAATGTTTGCAACATGAGAATTATTAAGCTTTACACCTGAAAGTAGCACTTCTCCACTATCAGGAGCAGTAATTTGATTAATAATTCTTATTAATGTTGTTTTTCCAGCACCATTTGGACCCAGTAGTCCAAATATTTTTCCTTCTGGAATATTAATAGAAACGTCATCAAGTGCTAAATGATTTGCAAATTGCTTTCTAACGTTTTTTATTTCTAGTAATGACTGATTCATTTTAAAATTTTGAAAGATTTGAATTTGGAACATTTGAACATTTGAACATTTGAAAAACGAACCCTTAGCCTATGCTCAAAGTATCTAATAATATTTTTTTTCTACTTAAAATATATCATTTTAATAACAATTAAAAAGTTTTTTTTGATTTTGTAGCAGTTTCTATACTTTTAACAAAAATGGAAATTAGCTCATTACTTTCAGTTATTAATTCTATTATTTTTTGTTCTGATTTATAAATTTTTGCTCTATTCATTATTCTTAAACAATTGTAAGATTCTCTCAGTTCTTTCAAGCATACTTTCATCTTATGAAGAAAATCATTTTTAGATTCAGCACTTTTTGCTTCACCATAATTTAGCGAAGGTGATGTTCCAGACCTCAACAATTGACCTCCTAAGTGAGATGCTGCTTTTGAATTAGGTAAACTTTCAACAAAATAGATTATTTCAACTGCATAATCTATTAGTCGTTCTTCTAAATCATACTTTTTATCTTTCATAAAAAAACTAAATTCAAATGTTCAATCATTCAATAGTTCAAATGTTCTATTGTTCAAATGTTCTATTATTCTATTGTTCAAATGTAATTCTATTGCTCAAAATACTCAAGTGGTTTTAGTTAATCGAAGTAATCTTTCATTTTTTCAAAAAAGTTTTTATCTGATTTTTCAGGATTTGGTTGGAAATTATTTGATTCGTTTAATTTTTCTAATAATTTTCTTTCGTCTTTAGAAATATTTTTTGGGACCCAAACATTAACTCTTACAAGCAAATCTCCTTTTCCATAGCTATTTATTTCGGGTAGTCCTTTACCTCTTAGACGAAGTATTTTTCCCGATTGCGTTCCTTGTTCGATTTTAATTTTTACTTTTCCATCAAGAGTTGGAATTTCAACATTAGATCCTAATGTTGCATCAGGGAAAGTAACAAATAAATTATAAAGTAAATCATTGCCATCACGAAGTAATTCTTCATGTTTTTCTTCTTCAATAGCTAAAATCATATCTCCATTAACGCCACCTCTTCGTGCTGCATTTCCTCGTCCGCTAACTGAAAGTTGCATACCATTTGCGACACCTGCCGGAATATTTATTGTAACAACTTCGTCGTCTTTTACAATTCCTTCACCGTAGCATGAAGTACATTTACTTGTAATTGATTTTCCTTCGCCATTGCATGTTGGACAAATTGACGCAGTTTGCATTTGTCCGATAAATGTATTTGTAACTCTGGTTACTTGACCTGCTCCTCTGCATGTTGGGCATGTGTTAAACGAAGAACCATCGGCAGCACCAGTTCCAGAGCACTTTTTACATGCAACGTATTTATTAACTTTTAGCTTTTTCTCAACTCCATTAGCAATTTCGCTTAAAGTTAGTTTAACCTTAACTCTAATATTTGATCCTTTAGTAACCCTTCTGCCAGATTGTCGTCCTCTATTAAATCCACTAAATCCTCCACTGCCACCGCCACCAAAAAAATCGCCGAAAATATCTCCAAAATTTGAGAAGATATCGTCCATAGACATTCCTTGTCCGCTAAATCCACCTGCACCTCCAACTCCAGCATGACCATATTGATCGTAACGCTGACGTTTTTGTTCATTACTTAAAATTTCGTAAGCTTCTGCAGCTTCTTTAAATTTTTCCTCAGCCTCCTTATTATCAGGATTCCTATCTGGATGATACTTTAATGCTTGCTTCCGGTATGCTTTTTTAATTTCATCCTGACTAGCACTTTTTGATATTTCAAGAATTTCGTAAAAATCTCTCTTAGTCATATTTTATTCTCCAATTACTACTTTAGCAAACCTAATTATTTTATCATTTAAATAGTATCCTTTTTCTATTTCGTCAACAACTTTTCCTTTTAGTTCGTCTTTTGGTGCAGGAATTTTTGTTAATGCTTCGTGAAGGTCGGTATTAAATTCCTGATTTAACGATTCAATTGGCTTAATGCCTCTTTGGGTTAAAAATTCTGTGAATTTATTATAAATCAACTTAATACCATCTTTAACAGAAGTAATATCTTTTGCTGTATCAATAAATTTTAAAGCTCTTTCGAAATCGTCAACAACAGGAAGAATTTTAATTAAAACATCTTCTTCTGCATTTTTAAAATAATCTGATTTTTCTTTTATAGATCTTCTTCTAAAATTATCAAATTCAGCAGAAAGTCTAATATATTTATCATGAAGCTCATTTATTTTTTGGTCTTTCTCATTTTCTAAATCAACCTCCTCGTTAATAAGACCTTCATTGTTTTCTTCACTATCATTAATAGTTTCTTTAGAATTTTGAACTTCGTCAACCAGTGTTTCTTGGTTTTGATTCGAATTATCTTGTTTTTTCCTTCTTAAACCCATATATCATTATTTTTTTAAACGGGAGCAAATTTACAAATAATCTGCCATTAAAAATAACAGACAAAATGACACCCTTTTAAAGCTCCAAATTCCAAGCTCCAAATTCCAAGTTCCAAATTCCAAATTCCAAGTTCCAAGTTCCAAGTTCCAAGTTCCAAGTTCCAAGAAGAAGAAAGTGAGAAAGTGAGTCGAAGAGAAATTGAGAATCAGCACATTATCTCACCGTCTCACCTTC
>MEND01000216.1:0-16216 GCA_001768975.1 Bacteroidetes bacterium GWA2_31_9
TTTATAATGAGTATAATTGACTTAGTTAAATCTTTATCAAAATAAGGATGAGATAAAATCTCTTTGAATGTTGCAGTATTAAGATTAATCTTCTTGATTTTTGAAATATCAATAATAAATTTTGAAGATATTTTATTGTAAAGTTCATCTGTCATTCCATAAACCTCTTTTAATTGTTCAATTTTACAATATCCACCAAGCATTGAACGATATTTCAGAATTCGTTTTGCATAAGATGGTCCAATTCCTGAAATTCCGATTAATGTAACAGAATCTGCTGAATTTATTTCAATTATTTCATTTTTAACATTTTTAGGCTCTATTTTAGTTGGTTGATTTTCAATTTTAATATATGGTTCAAGAGTTTTGTAATCTGAATCTGTAATTGAGTATATTTTTTTTAAATCTTCTTTTTGCCGAAACTTTCCACCCTTTTCAAGATAGTTGACAATTATATTTGCTTGCTTCGACGACAAACCCAATGAAATACATTGATTATAAGTTAGTTCATTTGGATTAAAATCGACTAATTTTACTTCTATTTTATTATTTGCTCTTTCATCATTCGCATAAAATTTCTTATTGTCTTTATTCTGAGTCGAATCTTGAATGATAATATATGGTTGAAGTTTTAAATATAATAATGTATCAAAGCCATAAATCTTAAGTAAATCTTCAGTTTGCTTGAATTTAAATGATTTATTCCGAATTTTGACAATAGTTTTTGCAATTTTTGGTGAAAAGCCCAAAAGCAACATTTCGTCTTCGGAAACATTATTTGGATTGAAGAAAAATACAGTATCAATTTTTTCTACTGGTTTTTCAATGCTTTTTTCAAATTCGTTAATTTCTTTTTCAAATTTAGAAAAGTCATATTTTGTTTCAGATACAAATAAGTATTCGAAATTTAATGCTAATATTAATAGTATTATAATTGATATTAAAACAATTATGCCATTTCGCTCCGACTTTGTAAATGAAAGATAGTCTTTAATAGAATTTTTAAAAGACATACGGGAATTGGGATTTACGATTTAGAAATTTAGGACTTTTTATTGTAATTATTGCTTTTTACTGAATAGTACTTTTATGAAATAATAAACAGTTATTGCTGCTATTGAAACTACTGAAATAGTCATTAATATTAATGCAGATGTATTCATAAATTTTCCTCCTTTAGTTTAGTTCTTTTCTTATGTGCAATATAAACCAGATATGAGATTCCTAGAAAAACAGAAAGTAATAATGCTCGAGCTCCATTAATAAGCCATTTTTTTGTAATCAATTCATCTCTAGTAACAGAATCAACAGCATTTTGGATTTGCTCATTTAAACTTGCATTCGTAAGTTGTTTTAAAATACTTCCATTTTCGAGAGGCCAGCCATTTCCACTAAAAAGGCTTGAAAATGCTCCAGACCAATCACTATTTTCTGGTGAAATCAAAGCACCAATAAAAACAAATATCAGTAGAACTGGTGTAATATATCGAATTACATATTTAAAAATTATTGAAACTCTAATATCTGCTCCTCTAGTAATTTCTGCCCACCCTTTTGTTATACCAAAGAACCATGCAAATAATATTGTTTCTGCCATTGCAAAGACAAATAAGGAGAAAGTCCCAGTCCAATAATCATATTCATCAAATACTCCTTGATTAAAGAAAAGAACAGTAGGTAAGCCTAAAATAAGAATGACAAGACCAAAAGTTAAAGCTGATTTATTACGAGTAAAGTTAAATTCATCCATTAAAAAACTCATAACTGGAGTACCCATTGCCAAAGAAGATGTTATCCCGGCAAAAAACAATAAACCAAACCACATAACACCACTTATTGCACCAAGTGCAGCTCCCCACTGACTAAAAAGATAAGGCAAGGTTTTAAATCCAATTGCTAAACCACCAAGTTCAGCCAATTCCTTAATTTTATCAATTCCTAAATATCCAATACAAATTGGAATTATAATAGCACCACCAAGTACTACCTCAACAAATTCGTTCATCCAACCTGCACTCATTGCATTTAAAGCAATATCATCATTCTTTTTCAAATATGAAGAATAGCATTGAATTGAACCCATTCCCACCGATAATGTAAAAAATATTTGACCAGCTGCAGCTAGCCAAACTTTTGGACTCCAAATAGATGAAAAATCAGGTGTCCATAAAAAATTTAAACCAACAATTCCATCATTAACTGCTCCATCGGTTCCAGCTTTAAGTGTTACAGCTTTAATTGCTAGAAAAATACCAAAAATAATTAATAATGGCATTCCAATTTTTGCAACTCTCTCTACCCCTCCTTTTAATCCTTTCGAAAGTATAAAAATATTAATTGCTAAACATATTATAAAAAAGACTATTGACTCAAAAGGTATTAATGTAGCCTTATCAATGCTAATATAATCGCTAAACAATTGAATTACTTGAGCTTGTGTCATTCCTGTAAATGTTCCAATTGCAGAGTGCATTGTGTATGAAAGAGTCCATGATTCGAGATAACAATAATATGCAGCTATTCCAATGTTACTAAATATTCCAAAAACTCCAACATATTTCCATATCGCTCTTTTGTCAAGAGAGTGCATCATAAAAGGAGTTGAGTGAAATCCCTTATTCCCGCCATAACGTCCAATTGACCATTCAATAAATAGCAAAGGAATTCCCATTAATAGAAAACAAGTAAGATAAGGAATAATAAAAGCTCCTCCTCCATTTTGAACAGCTTGAACAGGAAAACGCAAGAAATTTCCAAATCCAACAGCATTACCAGCCATTGCTAATATTAATCCAATTCTTGATCCCCAAGCTTCTTTATTTGTACTCATAATAAATTTTGTTTTGGCTTTAAAAATATGTTTTTTTTGATAAAAAACAAACTTGAATGACTTATATAGAATGATTAAGGGATATAAAAAAAATGGTTCAGAAAATTCTGAACCATTTTTTAGTAGCGGGGACAGGATTCGAACCTATGACCTTTGGGTTATGAGCCCAACGAGCTACCACTGCTCCACCCCGCAATATGTCTGCAAAGATACTATTTGTTTTCAGTAATCAAAAATTAACATTGATTTTCATCAAACATTTAATTCTTTTTTCCTTTTTGTTTTAAGCTTTTTAAGAGTAATTTCATGTTTTACAATCTCTTTATCAAGTTCTTCACCAGTCAATTCATCTGAGATTTTTTTTCCGGTTATTTCTTCAACTCTGATAATAAAATCGCTTAAAATATTCATGAAATTAATAAAAGCTTCATAAGGAGTGCTGTATGGATTAAAATATTTGTGAACATCGCCATCAGAAAACCATTTTGTACACATATAATAAAAATGGTCACTGGTTTGTAAATATTTCCAGTCTTTTTGAATTTGAGGGTCGTCAATTTCTTTAACTGCATCAATTAAGCTATATAATTTATTGAATGCTTCGTCTTGCAATTCATTTCCTAGCCATGCTGTTAAATCTCTTTCTTCATCTGCCCAAGATATTGGATGTGGGACATGTATTGGAGCTACTGGATCATAATTTTTTGCAACTTCTCCAGGTGTGTTAAATGTAAATTTTGAGTTTTTGAAAACTTTATCTGGTAATGATTTTAAGAAATCAAAAATTCCTGTTTCAGCCCATTGATGCTCGCCAAATGTTTCATAATCCATAAATAGATTAATAATTTCTTCTTTGCCATCAAGTGCATTTAACCAATCAACAAATTTTTCGGCTGTTAAAGGCCACTCGCTCCATTCTCGATTTGAAAATCTAAATGCAATATCATCGCTTAATCTGAAATTTTTTAATAAAATTTTTAACTTCGGATTAATTGCATTACAATATAAATAATTAGGACTTTTCCATCCCAAAACATGCTTTGCTCCTTCGGTTATTTGTGCTTTAAATCCCATTTCGGCAACCATTTCACCAATTTGATCAGAATAAATTAACTCTGTATTTCTGAATGTTACGGGTTTAACTCCAAATAATCGCTCAATTTTCTCGCTTTGTAATTTTACTTGTTCTTTGAACTCTTCTTTACTTTTTAATGCACATAATGAGTGAGCATAAGTTTCTGCAATAAACTCAACACAACCTGTTTGAGCTAAAGCTTTAAAACTATCTAGAACATCGGGGGCATACATTTCAAATTGATCAAGTGCAGTTCCTGAAATAGAGTAACTGATTTTAAACTTTGAACCGTATTCTTTAATTAAATTAAGAAATGTATAATTTGTAGGTAAATAGCACTTTTCTGCTACTTTACGCATGATTGATTTATTTGCATAATCATCATAATAATAATGATCATTTCCTATATCAAAAAAACGATATTTTCTTAATCTAAATGGTTGATGAACCTGAAAGTAAAAACAAATTGTTCTCATTGTTATATTGTTTGAAGTTTGTAGTTTGAAGTTTGTAGTTCACCCCGTTGGATAATTTCATTTTATTTGAGCATTCGTTTCTAATTGTGGCTATCCAATGGGGTAAATTGTTATATGGTTAAATTGTTAAATTGTTTTTTGGCTTCGTTCATTTGGCTACTGCTCACTGTACACTGATTACTAAATTCTGAAAACCAAATCGTAAATTCTAAATTCTCTAAATTCTAAATCTTTAACGCTGATTTATAAACTTCTTTAACTAAATAAGCGGCATTTTCCCATTTGAGGTTATCAACCTCTGTTTTTCCGTATTTTTTAAACATTTCTGACAAACCATCATAATGTAAAAGTCCAAAAATACAGTCTGCTATTGCATCAATATCCCAAAAATCGACTTTTAATGCATAATGAAGAATTTCTGAAACACCAGATTGTTTTGAAATAATTACTGGAACGCTAGATCTCATAGCTTCAAGAGGAGAAATTCCAAAAGGCTCAGATACTGAAGGCATTACATAAACATCGCTTTGCCCAAACATTCTATCTACATCTTCGCCTTTAAGAAATCCGGCGAAATGAAACTTATCGGCAATTTGTAATTCTGCAACTCGACGAATCATTCTGTTCATCATATCTCCACTTCCTGCCATTACAAAACGAACATTATTGTACTTTTTAATAACCTTATAAGCTGCTTCGACAAAATAATCAGGACCTTTTTGATATGTAATTCGTCCTAAAAATGTAACAATTTTTTCTTTAACACCCTTGTTAAAATCAGTATTAGAATATTGTTCAAAATGCTCAACTGCATTATGAACTGTAAATATTTTATCAGGTGAAATTCCATATTTATTGATAACAATATCTCGAGTGAGGTTACTAACCGTTATGACTTTATCAGCTAATTCCATCCCACGACGCTCAATATCATAAACTGCCTGATTAACATTGTCGCCACTTCTATCAAACTCTGTAGCATGAACATGAATAACCAACGGTTTCCCCGAAACCTCTTTTGCAGCTATTCCAGCAGGATATGTTAGCCAATCATGTGAATGAATAACATCAAAAGTATTATTTAATGCTATTTTTGAAGCCACAAGGGCATATCTAGAAACCTCTTGCATCAAATCCTTACCATATTTGCCAGAGAATAAATATTGTTTTGAAAAAATAGATTTTGAATGTTCTATGTCTTCAAGTGTTTCTTTATTAATTAAATGATAGTAATCGTCAGGTGAAAAATATGGAATCATATTAGATCCAACTTCAACATAAGATAATCTCTTCCAATATTCCTGATAGCTTTCTTCGCTAAAATCAAGAATTACATCGCTTGCATTTAACAGTCTAACGGCTTCCTGATTTTCATCTCCATAAGCCTTCGGGACAACAAACAAGACCTCTACACCTTGCTTAAGAAGTCCTTTTGTTAGTCCAAAACATGCCGTACCAAGCCCACCAGTAATATGTGGCGGAAATTCCCATCCGAACATTAATACTTTCATTAATTCTATGTTAAATTGTTAGAAGTTTGGAGTTTGAGGTTTAACTTCGTTTAGCTCGCAAGCTCGGTTGAAGTTAGAGGTTCAAGGTTAAATTGTTGCAACGCAGTTAAACCTAAATCCTAAATTTCAAAATTCCTAAATTCCTAAATTATTTCTTTTTCTTTAATTGTTTTTCAGCTTCGAGCCAATTTTCGTGAGCATCGTGGTTTCCAGTTTCGAGATGAATTTCATAAGCTCTTTGAGCTATTTCATCATCAGTAATTACTACTGTTGAAGCAGGTTTTGATGTTTTTGTAACAACTGCTTCTTTTTTTTCAGCTTTTGGTTTTGCTGATGTTTTTGATTCTGTTTTTTTTGTTGCCATAATTCAATTATTTAAATTTATCAATTAATGTTCTTATTCTTAATATTTCTGCTACGCTCCAAGCTTGCGAAATAGCTCCTTTTGGTCGGTGTGGAGGGTCTCCGTCATAAATTTCGGAAATGCTTCCTATTCCGTGATATGCCATATCTTCCTGAAAATTGTTATATATTTTTTCAGCAAAAGATACTCCGCTCTTTTCGTGTAATTTCAGATAACCTTCAACAAAATGACCAATTAACCAAGGCCAAACAGTACCCTGATGATACGACAAATCTCTTGATTCCTGATCTCCTTCATAAACTCCAATATAATCCTTATGACTAGGAGCTAATGTTCGTAATCCTTTTGGTGTTAGAAGTTCTTTTTCAATAACATCTAAAATAGATTTTTTCTTTTCATCATCTATCATAGTATAAGGCAAAGATGTCGCAAATACTTGATTTGGTCTTACAGACCAATCTGTATAATCGCCATTCACGTAATCTGCTAAATATCCTTTTTTGTCATTCCAAAATACACGATTAAATGATTCTTTAATCAATATAGGAACTTTGCTCCACTCTTCAATAAATTGCTTATCATTGGCATATTCAGCTACTTGTAATGAAAAGCAAATTGCGTTATACCATAATGCATTAATCTCTACATTATAACCAATTCGTGGAGTAACTGGTTTATTATTTACAACTGCATCCATCCAAGTAAGAGCTACGCCATTTTCTCCGGCATATACTAAACCGTTTTCGTGCATTTTAATATTATATACTGTTCCTTCTTTAAATCCTTTTAGCACTTTTTTAAGTTTAGAGCCGTATTCTTTCCATATTTTTTTAATACTTCCTGTGTGTTCAACATATTGCTGTATAGACCAAAAAAACCACATTGGTGCATCAACAGAATTATAGGCTGCATTTGAATTACTACCAACATTTGGAAATAGAGGTCCATTAAGTTCAGATGCCATTGTATCTATTACAGATTTGCAAGTTTTAATATCGTCGATTGCAAGAGTTAAACCTGGAAGCGAAATAAACGTATCTCTTCCCCATCTGCCAAACCAAGGAAATCCTGCTATAATTTCTGTTTTATCGTCTTTTTTAACTATAAATTGTTGTGCCGAATTTTTAAGACAATTGTGAAAATCGCTTCTAGGGATTCGTTTTGCAATTTCTTTTTCGAACTGTTGTTTTAATGATTGTGTAACAGCTTCTTTAGTTCCTGCTGAAAAAATAATACTTTCTCCCTTTTTTATTGGAATTTCAAAATATCCAGGAACCATTAAATCTTCCTGATACTCGTAACCTCGATTTTGTTCCTGATGATACTCAATATTATAGTACCAATTAGGAACATGAACATATTCTACGGTTTTTGAAAATTGCATAAATAAGTTTGGATAGCCATAGTATAATTTCATTTTCATTCCATTCTTTACACTATAAAATCTAGTGTCGGCATCCATATTTGCTTTAGATAATTTATGAATATTTCTAAAAGCTAAAAAAGGTCTAAATTGTAACGTAGTAGGAGAATGTGCTTCTACAAGGGTATATTTTATTAAAATGCGTTCTTCATCCTCGGCAAGTAATAATTCTTTTGTTAAGACCACACCACCAACTCTATAAGTCAACTTAGGAATTGGTTCTGTTCTGAAATCTCTAATATACTTATGTCCTCGTGGTTCAAATTGATTTCCAGGATAACGATGTAAAGCTAAATTAAAATGAGCTCCTCTTTGAATTACTGTTTCATCAAATGATGATAATAATAAATGATTACCTCCATCTAAATGCTCTAGTGGCACTATTAATAATCCATGATATTTACGAGTATTTGAGCCTATTATTGTCATACTTGCGTACGAACCAGCTCTGTTAGAGCGAATCAACTCTCTATGAAGAGAATATTCTAAATTAATTAATTTTGACTTATCGAATTGTAGGCAGTCCATTTTTCAACTTATTAAAAATTTACAAAATTACATTAGAAATAATGGTTATCCTTAGTTAAGTATGTCTTTTTTGACAAACGGTAAATATTTGTACTCAAAAACTACAAAGATATACGTAAAACAGACAATCTTCTCTATAATTTATAATAAACAAATATATTAAAACAATTTCACATTTATTAGCTGTTATATAATATTAATTTAAGAATAAAATGTTGTTTAAAATTTAACAATTTAATATCAAAACATTATGTAAAAAAGCAAATGTCAATAAATTCCAATTTTTAAAAAAAACAATTCATTTAACAGCATAGCTATTTGATATTTGCGACATGTTGCGAAATATTGCGAGATAGTCGATAAAGCTTGCTTAAACGTAGCTGAGATTTATTTGATTATTGAAGATTAAAATTTGCAATGTGCTGAAATTGCAGAGGTGAGCTTTATAGAAATATTACTTTCAAAAATTTACTGTTTTCTGATTAACCCTAATTAATAGATAATCAATTACTAGCTTAATTCGAGATAAGTAATAATGTTAAATGTTTGAAAAAATAAATAATCTTTCTTACATTGCCAAAAGTAAGACTTAAATAGAGTTTGTTCAAAATGTCCGACCATCACACATGCTGGCTCAAACACTCAACGAGTGTTTGCCCTGTTATTCTCGACCTTCAAATCAGTCATGTACATAAGTACATTCCTGATTTTCAGCTTATCGAAGCCTCGAACTCGAACATTCTGATTCAAACTCATGAATTTATAGACACACTCTAAATAATAATAGATGAATAATAAGGAGAGGTTCCAACTTGAATATACTTTTAATAGCTCATTAAAAGTTTTATATGATAGGCTTAGTACTCCATCGGGTCTATCAGAATGGTTTGCTGATGATGTGAATGTTCAAGGAAATATATTAACTTTTATATGGAATGATTCTGAACAAAAAGCAGAAATTTTAAATAAAAAAGAAAATAAACATGTTAGATTCAGATGGTTAGATGATGACAACGAATTCTTTTTTGAATTTAAATTAAGTACTCACGAACTTACAAATGAAGTAACCTTATTAGTTATTGACTTTGCGACTCCAGATGAAATTGAAGAATCTAAAGAATTATGGGATTCTCAAATATCAGAATTGAAAAGAATTTTAGGAAACTGATTTCTTTTGTTTTCTCCCACAAAAAATAGACTAAATTTGCAATCGTTATTAAGATTATAACTGGTTGTTGAAGTGAAAAAATTACATCTTTTCATACTAAAGTCGTATTTAGGTCCATTAGTAATGACCTTTTTTGTATCGGTATTTCTTTTACTGATGCAATTTCTATGGAAATATATTGATGATTTAGTTGGTAAAGGATTGGAATGGAATGTAATTTTAGAGTTAATGTTTTATGCTTCTTCAACCTTTATTCCAATGGCTTTACCTTTGGCTATTTTACTCTCTTCAATTATGACTTTTGGAAATTTAGGGGAACATTATGAGTTGGTTGCCTTAAAGTCAGCAGGCATTTCTTTGCCAAGAATAATGCGACCACTTATAATACTATCAATACTTATAAGTGTTATGGCATTTCTATTTTCAAATTATGTTATGCCAGTTGCAAACCTAAAAATGAGATCTCTACTTTATGACGTAAGACATATACGTCCTGAAATAAATATCAAAGAGGGCATTTTTTATAATGGAATTGAAGGTTTTAGTATAAGAATTTCAAAAAAAAATACTGAAACAAAAATGCTTTTTGATATTAAAATATATGATCAAAGTAAAAGTCAAGGTAATCTAAACGTTACTCTAGCAGACTCAGGTTTTATGAGACTAAGTGAAGATGAAAAATACTTAATGATGACTCTCTATAATGGATTAAGGTACGACGAAACCTTAGAAGAGGGTGTTAGAAATGAGCATAAAAAATTTCCATATAGGAGAGATAAATTCTTAGAACAAACAATTTTATTTGAACTTGAAGGTGCTGGATTTCAAAGAACTGATGAAGACTTATTTAAGGATCATTACGAAATGCTAAATGTTCAACAATTATCAGCAACTATTGACTCTCTTAATCAAGCAATTGTAAAAAAGCAAAATGATTTTGGAGTTACAATGTTTAAGTCAAATTATTTAAAAAGAGAAGATCCTCGTATTAAAAACGATACAGTAAAAGAATTTAAAAGTTTTGATAGTTTATTTCTTTCGTTAAATAAAGTTGATAAAGCAAAGATATATTCATTAGCATCTGACTTTATTAGAGGTGCAAAATCATACGCATCTACAATAAAAGAAGATGTAAAATCGAGGAGGGAATGGGTAAGCAGACATGATATTGAATGGCACAGAAAATTTACATTATCATTTGCTTGCCTAGTCTTATTTTTTATTGGAGCACCTCTTGGTGCAATAATTAGAAAAGGTGGAATTGGAATGCCTGTAGTAGTTTCTATTATTTTTTTCATACTATATTACTTGCTTTCGATAATGGGTGAAAAATTTTCTAGAGAAGGTGTTATTCCTGTATATTATGGAATGTGGTTATCTTCAGCTGTTTTATTCCCGCTAGGAGTATTTTTGACTTACAAAGCGGCTACAGATTCAACAATAATGAATACAGACACTTATGTAATTTACTATAAAAAAATATTGGCGTTTATAAGAAAAAGAAAGTGAAAAAGGATTGTTATATTGATAAATGGTTAAATTGTTTGTAGTTTAACTTCGTTGAGCTCGCAAGCTCGGTTGAGGTTTGAAGTTGAGGTTGCCGACTGACTTTCAATTATTGTGGATTGCGACCTTCCAACCGACGACTGTTCACTGCTAAAAATGAGAAAGTGAGAGAACTACATAGCAACAAACATAAAAACACATAACATTAAATAAAAAATAACAAATAAACTGAAAAAGAGAAAGTGCGAGAACTGCGTAGCAACCACAAACAACAAACAAACAAACAAACAAACAAACAAACAAACAAACAAGCTCCAAGTTTAAAGCTCAACAAAATTAATAGATTGCTAAATGATTAAATTGTCTGCACACATGAACACTAAAATACAAAACACTGATTACTGATTACCAATTACTGATTACCGAATACCGATTATTGTAAACTAATCACCTAAACACCTAAAAACGAATTGAACGTAAGAAAGTGAGAAAGCGAGAAAGTGCGAGAACTGCGTAGCAACCACAAACCACAAACACATGAACTACTTGAACACTTAAACATTTGAATACAATAAAAACAACCAGATGAGAATATTGCAGATTTGTAATAAAATGCCCTATCCGCCTAATGATGGTGGAGCAATTGCTACTTTAAATATTTCTAAATCTTTTTATGAACTTGGACATGACGTAACAATCTTATCACTAAATACTAAAAAGCATTATTCTGACTTATCAAAAATATCTGACGAATTAAAAACTAAAATAAGATTTATTCCTGTTGATATTGATACAACAATCAAATCCAATTTAGCTGTTAAAAATTTATTATTCTCATCTCTTCCATATAATGCTCAACGATTTGTTTCAGAAAATTTTAAAGATGAATTGATTAAGCTACTTAGTTCTGAAAAATTTGATATTATTCAAATTGAAGGATTATATATGGGTTTGTATATTGAAACTATTAAAAAATACTCATCAGCAAAAATTGCATTAAGAGCTCATAATATTGAGCATGAAATATGGAAACGTACATATTTATTAGAAAAGAATATTCTTAAAAGACAATATCTGATTATACTTACTAATAGAATAAAACGCTTAAAGAAACGCCTATTGAATTCTTATGATTTGCTTGTCCCAATTACAAAAAGAGATGAACAATTTTTTAAAGAATTTGGAAACACAAAACCATCACTTGTAACTCCAGTAGGAATTAATATTAATGAACTTAAGGAAGACTTTTCAAAAATAGAATATCCATCAATATTTCATCTTGGAGCATTAGATTGGTCGCCAAATCAGGAAGGGATACTTTGGTTTTTAAAAAATATTTGGAAAAGCTTAAAAGAAAAGCATCATAATGTAAATTTTTATATCGCAGGAAGAAATGCACCAGAATGGTTTGTAAATAACCTAAAATACGATGGAGTAGTTTATCTTGGTGAAATTGAGAATGCTTATGAATTTATCAATTCTAAAGCTGTTATGATTGTACCTTTATTGTCGGGAAGTGGAATGAGGGTTAAAATTATAGAAGGTTTAGCTTTAGGGAAAACAATTATTTCTACATCTATTGGAGCCGAAGGAATTGATGTCGCTCATAATCAAAATATTATAATTGCAGACAGCACTAAAAACTTTAAAGATTCACTTAATAAAGTACTTACTAATAAGATGTTTTTTGAAGATATTGGAAAAAATGCTGTTAAATTTGCCCGTGAAAATTACGATAATTTAAATATAGCAAAGTCGTTAATTGATTTTTATTCGAAAAATGTGTAGCGGTTTTGGGATTTACGATTTACGATTTGGGATTTACGATTTTTTAGACAGGATTGACAGGATTTGGAAATTTGGGACTTTGAGAAAGTTGTACGATGAGACTTTGAGAAAGTGAGACTGTGAGACAATGTACTGGTTCTCACTTTCTATTCGACGCACTTTCTCACGTTCTTCTTCTTGGAACTATGAATTTGGAACTTGAAATTTGGAATTTAGAACTAATGATATTTGAGATAATTTTTTGGACATCGGCTTTAATTATATTTCATTCTTATGTTTTATATCCTTGGCTTTTATCTCTTTTATCGTCAAATAAAATTATCCAATATGCTTTATTTAAAGATGATGATGATTTGCCTAAAGTATCAATATTAATCTCTGCCTTTAATGAAGAAGAAGTTATTGAAAAAAAAATAAATTCTATTTTCGAAAACGATTATCCTGAAAACAAAATTGAGGTTTTACTTGGCTCTGACTGTTCATTTGACAATACAAATTCAATTGTAAAACGTTTAACTGAAAAGTATCCTAACTTACATTTTTTTGAATACACTGTTAGACAAGGCAAGGGAAATGTTATTAATCAACTTTATGAAAAGTCAACTGGAGCAATACTTATATTAACTGATGCAAATGTAATTTTCGATAGGAATACAATTTTTGAAATGATTAAGTATTACAAAACACCAAAAATTGGGCTTGTAGATACAAACATGATGAATGTTGGAATGAAAAAGGACGGAATTTCGTTTCAAGAAAAAGCATATATTTCACGTGAAGTATTGATAAAAAATCAGGAAAGTGTATTATGGGGAACAATGATGGGCCCTTTTGGAGGTTGTTTTTCGATACGTAAAGAATTATACGAAAAAGTTCCAAAGAATTTTCTTGTCGATGATTTTTACATTAACATGAAAGTATATGAGAAAAAATTTGCTGGAATAAATAGTATAGATTCTATTGTTTATGAAGATGTTTCGAATAATTTGAAGGATGAGTTCCGAAGAAAAATCAGAATTGCTACCGGTAATTTTCAAAATCTTGTAGCATTTAGAAAACTTTTATTACCATTAAACTCGGGACTGTCGTTCAGCTTTTTATCTCATAAAGTTCTGAGATGGATTGGCCCTTTTGTAATAATTTTATCTTTATTATCTCTAATTATTTTGTCTTTTAATTCTAAGTTTTACTTAATTGCTTTAGCTTTGCAATTATTTTCATTAATAGTTCCGTTATTGGATTATATTTTAAGTAAATCGTCGTTTCACATAAGCTTGTTCAGATTTGTAACACACTTTTACACAATGAACCTTGCCTTATTGATAGGATTTTTCAAATTTTTAAATGGAGTTGAATCAAATGTCTGGAAGCCAACAAAAAGAAATCAATAGAAAATTAGATTCTATAGAAAATGCCATTGAAGATATAAAAAATGGTAAAATAATAATTGTAGTTGACGATGAAGATCGTGAAAACGAAGGAGATTTTATTTCTGCTGCTGAATTAATTACGCCTGACATAATCAATTTTATGGCAATGTATGGAAGAGGTTTAATTTGTGCTGCAATACCTGAGGAAAGATGTCAAGAGCTTGATTTGGAATTAATGGTCGGAAAAAACACTTCATTGCACGAAACTCCATTTACAATTTCTGTTGACTTGATTGGACAAGGCTGTACAACTGGAATTTCAGCAAGCGACCGTGCCAAAACTGTTAAAGCGTTAGTTAATCCAAATACAAAAGCTGAAGAATTAGGCAGACCAGGTCATATTTTTCCTTTAAAAGCTAGATCCAAAGGAGTTTTAAGAAGAGCTGGACATACAGAAGCAGCTGTTGACTTATCAAAATTAGCAGGATTAAAACCAGGTGGAGTTTTGGTAGAAATAATGAACGATGACGGCACAATGGCAAGATTACCAGAATTATTCGAAATAGCTAATAAATTCAATTTGAAAATTATTTCAATTGAAGATTTAATCAAATACCGATTACAACAAGAATGTTTGGTTAAAAAAGGTTCTAAAGTAAAACTTCCAACTGAATTTGGCGACTTTGAATTAATTCCATTTGTTCAATTATCAAATGGTTTAGAACACGTTGCAATAATAAAAGGAAAGTGGGATATAAATGAGCCTGTTTTATTAAGAGTTCATTCTTCTTGCATAACAGGTGATATTTTTGGTTCATACAGATGTGATTGTGGTCCTCAACTTCATGAAGCAATGAAAATGATTGAAAAAGAAGGAAAAGGTGCAATTATATATATGAATCAAGAAGGAAGAGGTATTGGACTTTTTAATAAAATTGAAGCTTATCGACTTCAAGAGCAAGGTCGTGATACAGTTGAAGCTAACATTGAACTTGGATATAAAGCAGATGAAAGAGAGTATGGAGTTGGAGCTCAAATAATTCGTGAAATTGGAGTTTCAAAAATACGTTTAATTACAAATAATCCTGTAAAACGTGCAGGACTTGAAGGATATGGTTTAGAAATTATAGAAAATATACCTATTCAGATTCGTGCAAATAAGCACAATCAATTTTATCTTCAAACCAAAAAAGATAAAATGGGACATTTTTTGGAAGTTATTAAGGAATAAAAAAAGCCTCCTACTAATACGATTAATAGGAGACTTTAAATTATTGTGATTTATGAGTTAATTCATAAAGAGCATTGGACTGTTTAATAATTGTTTCTCAGACTCATCTGTTTGTTCATCTTCAGTACTATCTTCTACAGAATTTGTTTTAGGCTTTGCTACCATTTTTTTCTTTTCATGGCTTCTGTAAACATAAACAATACCATATTTCATTGAATTTTCACGTTTTAACTCTTCGGATAATTCGCTAAAAGAATCTTCTACCTCATTCCAAAGATTTAAGATTATACTATCGGCCTCAAATCTTAATTCTGATATTTTATTTAAAGCCCGATTAGTTGTTTCTTGTAAAGATTTTTGATAACGATAAGCTTCTAAAAACTTTTCGTAATGAACTCTAACAACAGCCATTGTAGGATTTGTCATAGGATTTCCACGATTAGCTATTCTCTCTTGTTCACCTTTCATAATTTTATCCCCTAATTGAATGATAGATTTTTCTGTATTTAGAATTGGAATTTGCTTACTATTTTCTGAAATTCCGTAATATTTTCTTGCAGAATTAGGAAGTTCACCCCTAGCAATTGTAAAATTTAATACTTGAACAAAGTGTGATATATAAAGCTTGGCTTTTTTCATTAAAGCAATATATTCTTTATTTTTTTTAACTTGAAAACCATAAGCTGACATTTGCTCCAATAACGATTTTTCAAAAACAGGTAAAAAATAACGAACCTTTTGTAATGTTACTTGAGAACATGCTAATTTGAATGGAGGAGTATCGTTTCCCATTTTCATTGCAGCCTTTAAAGCTCTTAGTCTTGCTTGGTCAGTGTTTGGTAATCTTCTGTACGGCATATCTTAATATTTTGTTAATAATTAGTTCATTAGTTGTTCATGCGATGCGAAGATAATGCACGAATTGACAAAAAGTTCATTATTCGCA
>MEND01000216.1:16225-19049 GCA_001768975.1 Bacteroidetes bacterium GWA2_31_9
GGGTTATTAACAAATATTTTTAAACAATTACTTATTAAAAGAGAACAAATTACTATGTATTAAGAAGCTATTTATATAAATAATAATTTTTTATACATTTGTAAAATATGCTATTTGCATTTTTTTATAAAAACATAAGTTTAAATATATGAAATATTATTTTACAACATTCTTTATACTTTTAAGTAGTTTATCTTTTGGACAAATTGATACTTTTATTACAAAAGATGGTTCACGTTTTAATTTAAATGATACTATTACTATTGGTTCAGCATCGAATGATGGCAAATTTTATTCTTCAATTAGAATAGTTAATTATGATAATAAAAGTTTTAAATCATATAAGAATCTTGACACTAATATTGATGGTCAAAGATTGCCAATAAAAAAAATTTATAAAAATTCTGATATTTTTAATGATGCTACTTTGATTGAAGTTGGTGAGAGTGGATTGTTGAAAACTAGGTACTATATTGATATAGAATCGGCGGTAATGAAAGGAGAAATAGTATTGTTAAATAAAAATACTATTGATTTCATTTCAACTGAGTTGACAGAAAAAATGACTTTTAATAATTTTATAAAATTATCTTCTTCAGATATCGATAAAAATAAAGAAGAATATCTGTACCGTTTCTTGCATGAAACATATAAAAAAAATCAAAATGATGAATTTGAATATAATTCTGATTTACAAACCGCAAAAACGATTTTAAAGAAAAACATTGAAGAAATTGATACTAGTACAATTTACTCAATATATACAAAATTATCTTTCCAAGAATATAACTTTGAAAAAGAGGGCTTTCCATTAGAAGGAGACACTTTAGTATTAAAAGTTGTAGAGCCAATTATGCGTATATTTGCACATTCAAAATCAGACTATAATAATATCGTACTTGCTTTCTCGAATTTTCGGAAATTTAAATTTATTAATATAAATAAAGATGATGCAAAGAAATTAATTATTCGAAGAAAAGACAATCTTGGTAAAATTAATCGAGATGTATATGCTAAAATATTCTTTAAGTTAAAGGGTGCTAATTATAGCGATAAGACTCCTCAAAGAGCACTAATTGGTGATTTAATAAAAATAGATTTATATGAATTTAAATCGCTTAAAGGAAATTTTATTGGTGAAATAATTGCAAAATAAAAAAAGACTTTAGTTGCCTAAAGTCTTTTCTAAATAAACAAAAAACTAAATACTAATCCTTCAAATTAGCACACAAATATTCTCTATTAAGTCGTGCAATATGTGAAATTGAAATACTTTTCGGACATTCGGCTTCGCAAGCTCCAGTATTGGTACAACCGCCAAAACCAAGTTCATCCATTGTAGCAATCATTGCTTTTGCACGTTTTGCTGTTTCAACTTTACCTTGTGGCAACTTAGCTAAATGCGAAACTTTTGCCGAAACAAACAACATTGCTGAAGAATTTTTACATGCTGCTACACATGCTCCACAACCAATACAAGCTGCTGCATCCATTGCTTCTTCGCAATCGTCGTGTGCAATTAAAATAGCATTTGCATCTTGTGTTCCGCCTGTATTTGCCGAAATAAAACCGCCACTTTGAATAATTTTATCAAATGCTTTACGGTCAACAATTAAATCTTTAATTACAGGAAATGGTCCTGCACGCCAAGGTTCGATTGTAATAGTTTGCCCATCTTTAAACTTACGCATGTGAAGCTGACAAGTTGTAATGTCATCATCAGTACCGTGTGGGCGACCATTAATATACAAACTGCACATTCCGCAAATTCCTTCGCGACAATCGTGGTCGAATGCTACAGGCTCTTTGCCTTCGTTTATAAGTTGCTCATTTAAAATGTCTAGCATTTCAAGAAATGAACAATCTGTTGATATTCCTGAAATCTGATACGATTCAAATTTCCCTTTGGCTTTAGGTGCTGCCTGTCGCCATATTTTTAATGTTAGGTTTAATGAGTGATTCATTTTATAAATTATTCAATTATTTTTTCTAATTTAACTTTCAAATCTTTAATATCGTTTTGGATAATTTGCCAAATTTTGGTTCTAAAATATTTATCAATATAGCTTTATCTTTTTCAGAAAGCATAATTAGCATCTTTCATAATTAAATCTCTGAAAACAGGTTTAATAGCTTGCTCGTAACAAACATCAACTTTTTTATTAAAAGTTGTACCAATATATTTACTTAAAGCGATTCTCTTATCAAATAACTCTTCTGTATTATCCTCAAAAACAACAATAATGTCTAAATCGCTTTTTTCGGTTTGTTCGTTTCTAGCATAAGAGCCAAATAGACCAATTTTAACAATATTAAATTTTTGTTTAAAAAAATCTTTATTTGATTTTAAAAATTTTATTATCTGATTTTTATCTTCCATAAAAAATTTTAAAATGTCTAAGAAGAAATTCTATTATGCTCATTCAAAAATTTTAGTTCGTCTTTTTCTGTCCAGTTATTTTGTTCCCAAACCTTATCTGCTAAGGCAATTGCTTTTTGTGCGAAATATTTAACCAGAAATTTTTTAATTTCAAGCAAATCTTTTTCTTCAATTTCACGAGAAAATATTTTTAATAATTCTAATTGAAGAGAGGTTAAAGGTTGCTTTACAATTGTTCCCATAAAATCATATATTACAATTACATATCAAATATAATTAAAAATATTCGTTTTTATATGGTCTATTACTTATAATTCCTTTGCTTCATTTCGATAGCTTCAAACTTGAGTTGCTCTTTGTGAAGTATTGGTTCTGCATTTTCGCCATTATACTGCCAAGCAGCAACATAAGCGAAATTCACATCATCACGTTTTGCTTCACCAT
>MEND01000216.1:19064-27154 GCA_001768975.1 Bacteroidetes bacterium GWA2_31_9
TCGTTATTTTCGCCCGGAATTTTAACGTCTGACCAAAATTCTTTTCTTAATGCTGGAATTAATTCGAGTGCCTTTTTCAAACCTGCTTCGTTTCGACCCATTCCACAATATTCCCACATTATTTTACCAAGTTCTTTGTGGAAGCTGTCAACAGAGCGTTTTCCTTTGATTGAAAATAGTTTGCTGATTTTATCTTTAATCTCTTTTTCGGTTTCAATAAATTCTTTAGCTTCGGTTGAAATTCGTGGAACTCTTATTTGGTCGGCTAAATAATCGCTGATTGTGTAAGGAAGTACAAAATAACCATCAGCCAAACCTTGCATTAATGCAGATGCTCCAAGACGATTTGCTCCATGGTCGCTGAAATTACATTCGCCAATTGCATATAATCCTGGAACTGTTGTCATTAAATTATAATCAACCCATATTCCGCCCATTGTATAATGTGCTGCAGGGTAAATCATCATTGGAGTTTCGTAAGGATTTTCGTCGTTTATTTTCTCGTACATCTGAAAAAGATTTCCATATTTTTCTTCTACGGCGGCTTTCCCTAATCTCTTAATTGCATCAGCAAAATCGAGAAAAACAGCTAATCCTGTTCCTACTCCAAAACCTGCATCGCAACGTTCTTTTGCTGCACGTGATGCAACATCGCGAGGGACTAAATTTCCAAATGCCGGATAACGACGTTCCAAATAATAATCTCTATCTTCTTCTTTAATATCTTTTGGTTGAATTTTTTTGCTTCTGATTTTTTCGGCATCTTCTAACTTTTTGGGAACCCAAATACGACCATCGTTACGTAAACTTTCGCTCATAAGAGTTAGCTTCGACTGATAATCGCCATGAACAGGAATACATGTTGGGTGAATTTGTGTAAAACAAGGATTTGCAAAGCAAGCTCCACGTTTATAAGCCTGCCAGTTTACCGAACCATTTGAACCCATTGCATTTGTAGAAAGATAAAAAGCATTTACATAACCGCCGGTTGCCATAACAACTGCATGTCCAAAATGACGTTCTATTTCGCCTGTTACAAGATTTCTTGCAATAATTCCGCGAGCTTTTCCATCAATTACAACAATATCTAAAACATCTCTTCTTTCGTACATTGCAACTGTTTTATTTGCAATCTGACGACTTAACGAACTGTAAGCTCCTAATAATAATTGTTGTCCGGTTTGACCACGAGCATAGAACGTACGTGAAACCTGAGCTCCTCCGAACGAACGGTTATCAAGCAATCCGCCATAATCTCTTGCAAATGGAACTCCTTGTGCAACACATTGGTCGATAATATTATTACTTACTTCAGCAAGTCGATAAACATTTGCTTCGCGAGCTCTGTAATCTCCACCTTTTACTGTATCATAAAATAAACGAAATACGCTGTCGCCATCGTTTTGATAATTTTTTGCAGCATTTATACCGCCCTGAGCAGCAATACTATGTGCCCGACGAGGACTGTCTTGATAGCAGAATATTTTTACATTAAATCCTAATTCGCCTAATGATGCAGCAGCAGAAGCTCCAGCTAATCCTGTACCGATAACGATAACATCAATTTTTCGCTTGTTTGCAGGGTTTACAAGATTGCAATGTGCTTTAAAATTTGACCATTTTTCTGATATTGGTCCTTCGGGTATTTTTGAATTTAAAACTGTCATATTAAAGAGGTTTGACGTTTGAGGTTTGACGTTTGAGGTTTAGAGTTAAACAATTGAGCGAGCAAAGAAACAAGCTGCAATTGAAATAAATCCAAGACAGATTATTAATGCGTAAATTGTTCCAATTATTTTCCATCTTTTTAACCATTTGCTATTATTTAAGCCTAAGGTTTGAAATGCCGATTGAAAAGCATGATTTAGGTGAAGATATAATAGAACAAAGCTAATTATGTAGATTAAAGTGAAATACCATTCTTTAAATAAATCGGTTACTAACACGTAATCGCTTGCTATCTCTGCCTCTCCAAATTTCATTTTAAAGAAATAATTGATTAAGTGAAGAACTAAAAATGAAAAAACTAAAGCTCCTGTAATAAGCATATTACGCGACTCCCAAGAACTTGATTTTGAACGGTCAATTACTGCGTATCCTACTGGACGTGCTTTCATGTTTAAATACGAGGTTACAAGTGCATAAATTATATGAATTATAAATCCTAATGCTAAAACATGTTGCATTACAAACATTATTGGATTTACAGCCATAAAATGAGCGACTTCGTTAAAAACTTCCTCACTTACAAATAATAACAAATTAATACCTAAATGTACTAACAGGAAAACAATCAAAAATAATCCGCTCAAGCTCATTATTACTTTTTTGCCGATTGATGAATTAATAAAGTGTGTCATAATGATTAAAATACTTAATTTTCAATAGTAATTATGAATAAATTATTTATAAAATTTTAAATAAATTATATATTCACTTATAATTTTTTATTTAAAATTTCACGAAATTAAAATTATAGATTTCCTTTTTATATGTTAATTAACATGTTTCGTAGATTTAGAAACATTCTATATAACATCTTAATTAAATCAAATTTATTGAGAAATTAAATACATAAAAAAACCTCAGGTTTCCCTGAGGTTTTTAATTAAATTCCTAATCTCACTGTTGGTTCATCACCAAACAATGAATTCCGCTTTGAAAAATTTGATGGTAAAATATAAATTAGCATTAGTTCATGAGAGCCTCTACTATATTTTCTGACATCAGACATTGCAATATCGTAAGCATATCCAAGTGCAAATCTATTTTTAGTTACACCAACTAATACAGAAACAGCATCACTAGTTCTGAAAGAAACTCCAGCCCAAGCAACATTATAAAAAATACCTTTTAATGTTATATCTGACTGTATTTGACCAGCCTCAATATATTTAACAAGCAAACTGCCTTTTACACTGTAATTTTCATTAATATCATATTTATAGTCTCCATGCAGAAAATAATGACGAACTTGCTTAAGCTCTAAATAATCTTTATTTAACATATTAATTTTACGATTAAAAAGTTGAGAAACAGCAATTCCTGCACTATAATTTTTCCCAAAAAGGTATGTTCCAAAAGAAGCATCTGGAACAATTAATTTTTCAGAACTAAATGCAATTGCATTATCATTTTGATCTTCCATCTTAATCTGATCTTTTTTCAATTTATATTGATATAAAAATCCAGAAAGACCAAACGCTATTTTAGGACCATCTTCACTTCCTGAAATTGGAAGATTATAGGAATATGTTGCTTCAATTCCTGATTTATTAGTTAAACCAGCTGAATAAGAGAAAGCTTTACCACCTAATCCAACTCTTTCAGTTAAAGATGTGTGAACTCCTAATGAATTTAATTGAGGAGCATTGTTGATTCCCGACCAAAACTCTTTAAATGTCATTATTAGAGGATTGTATTCCAAATTTCCAGCTACAGCAGGATTAATACTATATAAATTTTCAGAAAATTGAGATGTAGAATAAATTTGTTGTGCACTTACCTTTACTGAAACGATTGCTAATATTATTATTATATATTTTTTCATGATCTTATAATTTTATATTAATTTATTTAAATTCTTTATTATTTGTCACTAATTTTTTTCTTTTTTTGCCACAGATTACACAGATTTTCACAGATTTTCTTCACAGATTTTTTTTAAATTAACACAGATGAAACAACCAAAAGGTTGTTTCAAATCTGCGAAAATTAGTGTAATCTGTGGCATATTATCTTTAAAATTATTTAATTATTGAAACTGAACCTGTCATAGGCTTTTCGTCCTTGCCAAGGTTTATTATATAATAATATGAATCGGCAGGTAGTGCCTTTCCATTAAAGTTCCCATCCCACGAGACAGTATATCCGCTTGACGAAAATACATTTTTACCCCACTGATTATAAATATCAACTGTACAATCAGGATAGCTATCAATGCCTTTAATATTCCAAACATCATTGATTCCGTCATCATTAGGTGAAAATGCATTATACACTTCTACGCAAAACATATTATTTGACATAACCGAAATTGTGCTAATAGCAGTGCATAAATCTGCATCTGAAACTGAGATTGTATAAACTCCCTCTGTAATATTACTAATATTCTCAGAGGTTAATCCATTTGACCATTCAAATGTAAAAGGATACGTTCCATTATCTATTGATACTGAAATAGAACCATCAGCGGATGAAGAGCAAGTTGCATTCTCAACAATCGAAACAATACTTAATGCAATTGATGAATTTATTACATAACTCGCATTATTTGTACATCCTTTATTATCTGTAATAGTAACTGAATAATTGCCTCCAACCAATTGATTTAAATCCTGTGATGTACTATCATTTGACCACAAATATGAATAACTATTATTGCCACCAAATGCCGTTAAATTAATTGCTCCAATGCTATCATTGCTACAAGTATTATGAGTTAAATCAGCATTTATCATTATAGGCATAGTAGGTTGAGAAACAATAAATGTTTGAGTTTTTGAACAATTATTTGCATCAGTAATTGAAACGGAATATGTATTTGCAATTAATCCAGAAAGATCTTCGGTTGTAATATTATCAGGACTCCATGAATAAACAAATGGAGTTACTCCACCAGTAACGTTAATATCAACTGCTCCATTAACTTCTCCATAACAGCTTACGCTTGTAACACTACTACTCACAGTTATTTGATTAGGTTGATAAACAACAGCAGTATCTACTTTAGTACAACCAATACTATCTGTAATTGTTAAGAAAAAAGTTCCAGATGTTAAATTATTTAGATTTGATGTAGTTGAACCATTTGACCAAGAATAACTAAATGGGCTTATTCCTCCACTAATGTTTGCAGAAATTAATCCATTCGTGAGTCCATAACAGGTAACATCTGAAATTGTATTTGAAATAGTAATTGGAGTTTCAAAATTAATAACTGTTGAACTACTAAAGGCACAATTATTTGCGTCTAAAACTGTAACATAATATGTTCCTGCTGTTAAATTTGATAAAGAATTTTCGGTAGAATCATTTGACCAAATGTAACTATAAGGATAAGTACCGCCAGAAGCTGTTACTATAGCATCGCCATTTGAAGAACCAATACAAATAAATTGAGTCGATGTAACATTTGCACTTAACACAGAAGGCTCAGTAATAGTTGCCTGATTTACAATAGTACAAAGATTATTATCTGTCACTGTTAATGTATATACACCAATTACAACACTTGTAATATAATCCCCAAAATCTCCATTACTCCATGAATATACATAAGGGGATGTTCCTCCTGAAACTAAAGTATAGATTTCACCATCTTCTAATCCATTACAAGTAACATCAATAGAATTAAATGATAATGATAGTATATCAGGTTCTGTTACCTCAAAAATTCCAATTGACAAACATTCTAACTCATTTGAAACAGAAACTGAGTAAGTTCCTTCTGATAAACCACTAACATCTTCAGTAAAATCTCCTGTTGACCAATCATATCCATATGGTGATGATCCTCCAGAAACTGTAATATCAATTGTACCATTATTTGATCCAAAACATGTAACATTTGTTACAGTATTATCAATTATTGGAGCATTTGGATTTTGAACAGTAAAAGTTTCAAACATCTGGCAGTTGTTTGAATCTGTAATAGAAATAGTGTAAATTCCAGCAAAAAGCCCTGATAAATCTTCTGATATAGAGGCATTTGACCAGATGTAATTATATGGAGTTATTCCTCCAGAAACTGTTACATCAATAGCTCCATTCAAAACATTACAATCAGCATTAACTATTGTGCCAGTAACAGATATTTGAGTGGGTTCATTTATAACAACTGAATTAAATTCAGTAAAACCTAAATTATCTGTAATTGTAACACTATACGTTCCAGCAGTAATATTAGATATGTCCTGAGTAGTTTCTCCATTTGACCATAAATAGTTAAATGGCTCAATTCCTCCAGTAACTACTAGATCTATCGTTCCATTGTTTAATCCGTTACATGACACATCAATATAATCAATTGTTGAATAAATAACAGATGTTACGTCGATGTAAATTCCTCTTTCTGCTTCGGTTGTATCAACATAGAAATTTAGCGTGTCGAAAGATAAGTTTTGCTGATTAACGGTAACTGTATATGTACTAAACTGATTATATCCAGGTATATCTACATAAAGCTTGTAAATGCCATCAGCTAAATTGTTAAAACTATAATTTCCATCTAAATCAGTAGGAACATTGGCAATAGGCTCATCATCTGGCTCTTGTTCTAGTGTAATCTCTGCACCTGGAATAGGCTCTCCATTAATTGCTCTATTGTTTGATCTGTAAGATACATTTCCTGCAAGAATGCCACTTCCTGAAGTTGGTGGAGTAATTTCAACCATGTTAATGTCAAAATTAATTGAATCACCACAGTTTAATGAAATAATATTTGCACTCATCCAATTAAATGTTGAATCATAATAAGTATTGTGAACTAAATTATAATTATTAGTACTTGAGTGATTATTTAGTTTCACATATAAATAATAATCACCAGCAGGAATATTATCTAATTCGAAAGTTCCATTCTGATAAATATCTGAAGTTGAAACATAGTTAAAACCTGGTTGATTAGCATTATATAAATATACAATGGCATCGCCAGCACCTATAAAACCTAGTGAACGTTGAGCAATACCAGTAACTTTTGCAAAGGTTTCAGCAATAATATCAACCTGACCTGATACAGCACACAAATTATCATCTGTAACTGTAAATGAATATGTGTTTACTGATAAATTTAAAATTGAACTAGTAGTTTCACCTCCAGACCAAATAAATTGATATGGTGAAACGCCTCCTGAAACAGTAAGATCTATATTTCCTAATACTCCATTACAACTAACATTAGTAGTTGTTTCATTAACTGAAATAACAGACGGTTCAGTAATCGTTACTGAAGCCGAAGATTGGCATGAACTGTTATCAGAAACTGTAACATCATAAACTCCCGCCGACAACGAGCTTAAATCTTCAGTTGTAGCTAAGTTTGACCAAGCAAAAGCATAAGGAGTCACTCCTCCTGAAACTGTAATATCAATACTTCCAGTTGTTCCTCCATTACATAAAACATTAACAACACTTGTTAAATCAATTATTGGTGCTCCAGAATTGTTTATTGAATATGACATTGTAGTAATACAAGAGTTTACATCAGTAATTGTAATATAGTAAACACCAGCAACAACAGAAGTCAAATCTTCATTAATTGAAGCATCAGACCAAATAAAACTATATGGACTAACTCCACCTGAAACTATTATGTCTATTGCACCATCAGCAGATCCACATGTTGCATCAGTTATTGTTGAAGTAACTGCAATTGCTGAAGGTTCACTAATAGTTACTGATGAAATTACTTGACAAGAATTATTATCAGTTACAGTAATAAAATATGTTCCTGCAGCAAGCCCACTAATATCTTCAGTAGTTGAGAAATCTGACCAAATATATGAGTAAGGAGTTAGTCCTCCAGACACTGTAATATCGACTGAGCCTGTACTTGCTCCATTACATAAAACATCCGTAAAATTAGTAATATCAATAGTTGGAGACCCTACGTTATTAATTTGGTAAGATGAAGTATAAATACAACTATTTAAATCTGTAATTGTAAGACTATATGTACCTGCAACAACATCTGATAAATCTTCATTTACAGATGCATTTGACCATAAGAACGTATAAGGAGTAAATCCACCTGTTACTGTTACATCAATTGCTCCATCGGAAGATCCACAAGTTGCATCTGTAATTACAGAAGATGCTAATAAAGGCTGAATTGTAAGATTCAAAGTAACTACTGAATCGCAACCAGCTACATTGGTTAAAGTGAATGTTGGCACAGAAGTGCTCGAAGTGTAAGTAATTCCGTCAATCCAAGTGTATGTATCACAAGCGGTTTGAACATCAATTCCTGTGTTTGAATTGTTGATTGTTAAATTCAATGTTACTACGCTATCGCAACCTGCAATGTTTGTTAATGTGAATGTTGGTACAGAAGTGCTCGAAGTGTAAGCAATTCCGTCAATCCAAGT